>JAISIJ010000149.1 GCA_031262245.1 Oscillospiraceae bacterium
TGAAGATATTGCATTAACTCCGGTTATTACTGCAATTGCAGAAAGGATTGGCTATTTTAAGGTTCCGGTATATAATTACAGAATCACAGATAACTTTATAACTTCAAAAGAAGATGATACCCGTAATCTTGAAGTAATTGAAGCTTGGAAATACGCTATTGAGCATTGCCCGCAAAGTATGAAAAAACCACTTTTTAAAGCTGTGTTAAACTCGATAAAAATATTTTGCGATTATAGACCCATTTTCAAAAATGATTACTTAAATTTTTATAATGAAAATTTAAACGAATTTAACAAATATTTGAATGGGTTTGAAACGGATGGCTATATGAAAGAGAAAATACCGAAAATAATCCATTATTGTTGGTTTGGCGGTAAAGAAAAACCAAGACTTGTTCAAAGATGTATTGATTCGTGGAAATTTTATAATCCTGATTATGAGATTCGAGAATGGAATGAAAATAACTGTGATGTACTTGAAATTCCGTTTATTCAACAAGCTTATGTAAAGCAAAAGTGGGCATTTGTAGCAGATTATTTCAGATTTAAAATACTTTCTGAATTTGGTGGTATATATTTAGATACCGATGTAGAAGCAAACGGAAGTGCGAACGCATTATTGTGTCACGAGGCATTTTTAGGTTATGAAAAAAAAGATGTAATAAATGCTGCCGTGTTAGGAGCAGTGAAAGGTCATCCTTTTATTGAACAAATGATAAATTTTTATAGCAATGAAAACTATATCTCAATGCGTGGTACGATAAAAGAAATAGCGATTCCCATTGTAATCAAACACGTTTTTGAAAAATACGGTTATCACCCGGATTACAACGGAAAGTTGCAGAGCATTGAAAATAATTTGGTTATATATCCGGTAAATATGCTTTGTCTAAATGTGTTTGACGGCGAAAATATTTTTGAACATCATTTTGATGCTTCTTGGTGGGAAGGCAAGCCGAAACGAAGTTATAAGAATACTGTTTTATTGTCATATATGAATGAAATATTAAAAGGATAAACTTTATGAAAATACTTTTTACAAATAAAATCAATGATGAATTAATCAATCAAGATATAATTATATACGGGGCAGGTAAGAATGGCGTAAATTGTTTAGCTACATTAATTCGACAATATCCTAACATCCATATTTCAGCCATTATTGATAATAATAAAGAAAAACAGAAACGTGGTTTGTGTGGAATTCCGATTATCGGAATAGAAAATTTAAACAATAACTACCCCAAAGATTCCAAAATCATTATTACACCTGCCAATTCTGCACTTCATATAGTAGAAATATTATCACAAAATGGTTTTCATAATCTGTATTTTACTGATGCTAATTCACAATTGTTTGATTATATTTCTAAGCATAAAGTGCGTATATCACAAAATCGTACACAATTGGATGAGCTTTTAGAGAGAAATTCTGAAAAAATCGAATTTGTGAGAAGTATACTAAGTGATGAAAAATCTTTAGAAATATTCAATGCGAAAATAAACTCAATTTATTTCGGGGAACATTTTAATTTAGAAAAATTTAAAGAAGACAATCAGTATTTTCCGACAGATATTATATCGTTATCGGATGATGAGGTATTTGTTGATGCCGGGTGTTATGATATGTCAACAAGTTTTGAATTTATAAACAGAGTTAAAAATTATCGGCAAATTATAGCTTTTGAGTGTGACCCACTACAATATGAAGTTTGTCTTGCAAACCGAAACTTTTACAATGCTGACGAGATTTCTAAAATATGTTTGGAAATGTACGGTCTTTACGAAAAAAACGGCACAATGTCATTTGAAAGCAGAGCTTTAGGCGGCTCTTCGCTTGATAACAATGGTAACGTTGAAATAAATGTCATATCATTAGATGAATATTTTAAACAAAATCAAAGCCCCCCTACTTTTATAAAAATGGATATAGAGGGTGCTGAGTATTATGCATTAAAGGGGAGTAAAAAGTTAATAAATGAATTTCACCCCAAATTAGCTATATGTGTTTATCACGGAAATACAGATATATTTGAAATTCCATATTGGATAAAAAAGATGTTCCCCAAATATAGAATTTATTTAAGACAACATTCAAATGTTGCTGAAACTGTGTGCTATGCTTTAGTTTAGAACGGATTAATTATTAACAAATAATAAAATAGGGTGGCTGATATGAAATATAACGATTATTTTGAAAAAATAATTGAGGAATATAGTGATAAAATTACAAATAGAAAAAAAGGTGTAGTGATATGGGGCAATACAGATATCGGTGCTTGCTTGGCTGAATATTGTCTGAAAAACAAAATACCTGTATTTGCAATAATAGATAAACGTACAGAGGAATTTGTTCCTATCACTTATCGTAGCGGTTTGTCATCAGTTGAAGTTGTTAATGTTCCCGTTATGCAATACGAAAATTTTTTATCGGATGATTCTTTGTTTATAGTAATCGCAGCAAATCAAGCCTCCAACGAAATTGTAAGCATTGTACAGAAAAACAATTGGCAATACTTAGTATTGCACGATTACATTGATATACAAAACAATACAAATCCGGAAATTATATTACGTAGATATAAAGAACAACGAAATTTAGTCAATGTCCTATATAGTTTTCAAGAGTACCAGAGCGATTTAATTGTGGATGGAATTTACAGGAATGCACTTGTTGTA
>JAISIJ010000167.1 GCA_031262245.1 Oscillospiraceae bacterium
CCCGCTATATGGAAGCTCCCCTTTAGACGTGAAAAATCCCAATTTTGCTAAGTTTTTTTACCCAAACGATTACGCCGGGCACTTTGTATCTGAGTAGCAAGGCATGAAACGTCCAGGAGTTTTTTTAATGCCAAAAAAGCCTCTATCTCTTCATAAGCATAGGGGTCGAGATATGCAAGAGCGTGGTCTTCCAATTCCTCTTTGATAGCGTGCATACCCAAGCGGTCTGCCAAAGACGCATAGACATACATAGTTTCAAGAGCAATACGGCGTTTTTTCTCTTCTTTAAAGAATTGAAGAGTACGGATATTATGGAGCCTGTCGGCAACTTTAATAAACATTACACGAATGTCTTTTGATATTGCAAGAAATAATTTCCTTGTGGATTCTTCTTGTATCTCCGCTCTGTCCATAAAAGGAAGTTTCTCAATTTTAGTAACACCGTCTACGAGATTGGCAACGTCTGTTCCGAAATTCCGTTTAATATCGCTGTAAGTGTAGTTTGTATCTTCAATAACATCGTGTAATAAAGCCGCACAAACAGTATCTGTATCCATTTTCAGTTCTTTAATCAAAATTATCGCAACTGAAAGAGGGTGAGAAATATACGGTTGCCCTGTTTTACGAAAAACACCGGCGTGGGCATCATTTGCAAAACGCAAAGCCATTTCAATCTTGCTGAAATCGTATTTATCATTGCTTAAAGCCATACTTAAGAAAACACTCTCTAATGTTTCAATATCTGTTTTTGAGGATTGGAGTTGTTCATTAAGCAGAGTATCGTCATTGTGACTTTTTATAATTGCAATTTCTTCGGGGCTGATGTCATTCTGCCCCACAACAGTAGGACGATTAATTAACGTTTGTTGAATTTGTTCTTTATCTTTATCCACAAAAATTTACCCCTTTACAAAAATTAAACGGTATTTACGCATAAGTTTCTTAATTCGGTTAAAATAATTGAGTTTTCCAAATCGGTTTTTGCCGGATTAGGCAATTTCTTTACGGTATTCAAATAAGTATCAAAATCAACTAAATTAAGTTCTTTGAAAATATCTATACATATTCTTAACTTACAATAATTAAAATCTTCGTTGACATATTGTGCAAAAAGCGTATCAACGGCTATTTGAACAGTCGGCAGATTTTTATATATTCTGACTAATTCGGGACGTGTGGGTAACATTTTTCTGTAATAATTTAACGGCAACTTCTCTTTTCTCAAATATTTTCCGTAAGCATCGGCGGCGGCAAAGTATCGTTCCTGACGTATTCCGCTTTTGCGAAAATCCCTTGCAAAAATGGACACCTGTTCTTTACCTAAATATTCTCCTGCCTGTAATTCAACAAGAAAATCAAAATATTCACCTTGTTTGATATTTGTATCATCGGGAGATTTGAAAAAAATCATTAAACGCAAAAAAGTATTGCAATACATTATATTTATACTTGTATGTTTATCGTCACTGCAACCTCTTACATCTTTTACATAAGCTCCTTGAATAAGGAACATAGGCGAGGGGTTGCCCTCGCCGAAAGGTTCTAAAATATCCAAGCCCTTAACACTTTGAACGGTTAAATCCGAGGGTTTTAAGAGTTTATCAATATTTATTGTATATATTGGCATTATATTATGTTTCTCAAAAGCAAATTGTTCGATAAGTTCTGTAAATTTATCAATATTATCGGTATCAAGGGAAAATCCCCCCGCACTTTTATGTCCGCCGAAATGTTCCAAAACTTCTTTGCAATAAGTTAAACATTCAAATACCGAAAACTCACCGAAACTCCTTGCCGAACCTCTGGCTTCGCTGTTTTCGGAAGAAATAACAAAACAAGGCTTTCCTGTTTTCTCTAACATTCTTGCGGCAACTATACCTATAACACCGTGGTGCCAATTTTCACCGTTAAGAATAAGTACACGTCTTTTGAGAATTTCCGGATTATTTTGTATCTGCTGACGAATATCTTCGAGGATATTTTCTTCTGTCAATTTACGGGCATTATTAAGGGAATTTAATTCTCTTGCAAGCTCAGCGGCTTTTGTTTCCTCTTCGCAAAGGAGCAATTCAACTGCCTGTGAGGGTGAACCGAAACGTCCGCTTGCGTTAATCCTCGGAGCAATTTTAAAAGCAAAATCGGTAGCTTTCATAGTCTTACCGCTCATACTTGCAATCTTGATAAGTTCAATCAAACCTGTATTCTCTGTATTAGTAATATATTTCAAACCGCAGTCAACTATGTATCTGTTTTCATTTTTTAATTCAACAACATCCGCAACAGTAGCCAACGCCGCAAATTCACCGTATTGTTCTATAGTACTTATATAATCTCCATCGCAAAGTGCGGCAATAAGTTTTAACGCAACACCTGCACCGCAGAGATTTTTAAAAGGTGAGAAATCGTCACGGCGGTGAGGGTCAATAACAGCCTCTGCTTTCGGAAGTGTTTCCCCGGGTTGGTGGTGGTCGGTGATAATAAGTTTCATACCCAACTCATAGATATGTTCTGCCTCTGCAACAGCGGCAATACCGTTGTCAACGGTTATGATTAATTGTACACCCTCTGAACATAATTTATCAATAGAGGGGATATTCATACCGTAACCCTCTGAACGTTCGGGAATATATTTACAAATATCCGCACCCATAGAATCAAAAAAAGAATAAAGCATAACAGTTGAGGTTATTCCGTCACAGTCATAGTCACCGTATATACATATTTTAAGATTATCTTCAAGTGCTTTATTTATAATATCAACAGCTTTTTCCATATCGGCTATTAAAAAAGGGTCTGAAAGTTCCGGCAAAGCCAATTGTGCATTTACCTGTTCAATGGATACAAAACCTCTGCCTGCAAGTATTTCCGCCGAGAGATTAGGCAGTCCCTCTGACACTAATTTTGCAGCCATATCTTGATTTATTCTGTTGAGTTTCCAATTATTCAATGTATAAAATCCACTCTTTCGGCATTATTTTGCCTGACTTTTTCTTACTATAAGTGTATAAAAACCGATAAAAACAATAAACATTTCAAGTCTGCCTAAAATCATTGCAACCATTATAGTTATCAGTGTGCCGAAATTTGCGTTAATATTAGTTAAACCACTTGAAATTCCTGTATTTGTGAACGCTGAAACAAATTCAAAAAATGCGGCTTTAGCCGTGCAATTCTCTGTGAGTATGAGAATAATCGTTCCTATTACTATTATTGCAAAAAAGGTTACAATAAATCCGATAGTATCATATACCGTATTTTCATCAATCTTTCTGAAACCGCTGACTTTGGAATAATTTCTCGGCAAAACACGACTGGGTGAAACAACTTTTCGGCGAATACTCTCTTTTGTTATTCTGAACAAAAGATATACCCTTAAAATTTTAATACCACCCGAAGTTGAACCCACACTGCCGCCTATCAGCATTAGGAGGATAATTGTTACAAATTCAAAAGCGGGAGCTTGATATAAATTACCGTCTGCAAAACCCGTTGTTGAGAAAAGCGAAACGATGTTCAAGAGATTTTTTCTGCTGAAACCCCAAAGAATGAAAGGGATTACAACAAGAAACAACATAAATTTTACTTCAATATCCTGAATAACTTTTTTGAATTGAAGTCTGCCTAAAAATGTTATAACAGAAAAGCTTGTTGACCCCAACAGCATTAATAAAACAGTAACATATTCAACCCCGGGATTATCAAAAAAAGCTAAACCCTCGGTTTTGTTGGAAAAACCCGCCGTGGATATAGCTGACATAGTATGACATACAGCGTCAAATAAATCCATTCCGAAGATTACATAGAGAAAAATCCCCAAAGCTAAGAAGATGTTATATACAGCAAAGATAGTATGAGCGGTTTGTTTCAAACTGGGGGTAAATTTTTCGTTGTGTCCCTCTGCCGAAAAGAGCAGGGAGGCTTGTTTCCCCTGTGCAAATAACAGCAGCATAAAAATCAATCCCAAACCGCCGCAGTATTGCAAAAAAGCACGGTGAAAGAGAAAGATATGTGGGAAACTTTCAATATCCTCAAAAATAGTAATGCCTGTTGTTGTCCAACCGCTTGTACTTTCAAAAACAGATTCCGTAACGCTTATACCATAAATAATAAAAGGCAAAGCCCCTGATAATATTCCCACACCCCAAGCAAAGAGAACAGGTAAACTGCCTTTTTGCAGAGATGTTTCATATTCACCGATTGTTTCGGCTTTTTGAGGAAAGAGTCTTGCACAGAGAAATCCCGACAAACAAAGCAAAGTTCCCGGGAGTGTGAAAGACAAAACATATCTGAATAAATCTTCGCCCGGATAAAAAAATAACACAAACAAAGGCACAAAATTTAATGCACCTATTGTAAGCAGTATTTTTGAATAGACATTTGCATTCTTTATTATACTCATAGAAATTTGATTATTCAACCGATTTACTCGGATTTTTCCGAGATTATATATTTAGGTCGGCTTTTAATTTCCAGATAAATCTGTGCTAAATACTGACCTATTATACCCAAAAGTGAGAAAGTAAAACCAAAACCGAAAAGTAAAATACACACCAAAGAGGGATACCCCGGAACGGCTTCACCTGTAATTATTTGTTTTGTAACAACAAAAACAGTAAAGAGAACCGCTAAAAAAGATACAATAACACCTAAAACAGAGCTGATAAGCAAGGGTTTTGTTGAAAATGCAATAATTCCTCTGAAAGCATAGGTAAATGCGGAAGTAAAGCCTTGTTTTGTTTTACCCGCAACACGTTCTATGTTCTCAAAAGGTATCCATTTTGTTTTAAATCCGACCCAACCGAAAATACCTTTTGAAAAGCGTTCGCTTTCTTCAAGAGAAACAATAGCATCAACCACTTTTCGGCTCATAAGTCTGAAATCTCTTGCACCGTTCATAATGTTGCAATCGGAAATCCTACTCATAAGCTTATAAAACCATTCTGCAAAAAGACTGCGGAAAAAGGGTTCACCTTTGCGGTTTTTGCGATATGCCGCCGCACAGTCAAAACCTTCTTCTTTAACACTTTTATACATTTGCGGTAAGAGTTCGGGGGGGTCTTGTAAATCAGCATCTATAATTGCCGTAAAATCCCCTGTGCTGTGCTTTAACCCTGCATACATTGAGGCTTCTTTGCCGAAATTCCTTGAAAAGGAAATATATCTGAAACGACTGTCCTCTTGTGAATATTTTTTCATAATGTTAAGAGTATTATCTTCAGAACAATTATTTACAAGCAAAAACTCAAATTCAACATAATTCATAGTTCCGGCAATATCAAGGAGGGCTTTATAGGTATAGGGCAAAGCCTCTTCCTCATTATAACAGGGGATTATAAGTGTAATTTTATCCATTCAATTATCCTGTATACTTTTTTCTAAAATTTTCAAGGAAAAATCTATAGTATTTTGTACCCCTGTTTCTAAGTCCGTTAAGGGTTTCCAACCGTATTTTTCAAAAGCGTGGGCGTTGGAGAGTTCTGTATATTTTGTCACTTCATTGGCAAGAGCCTCTTCACGAATAGGATAAGCTCCTCCGTAGAGATTGGGATAATTATGCCAAAAATGAGCAACTTCTCTGTATTCCGGCGGATAATCGTGAACGTTCATTAATCGGATAACAGTATCCATTAATTCATTTACCGAAACAGTTGTTCCTGTTGAAACATTTACAATATCAAAGCCTGTGCCTTTTTGGATAACCAATTCCGCAAGTCTTATTAAATCTTCAACATATACAAAATCTCGGCGTTGTGTGCCGTCACCGTGTAAAACAGGGTTGCGTTGAAAGAATAATTCTCTAATCATATATCCTGTTACAGGGGGTTGAGTTCTCAAGCAGTCAAGATGAGGTCCGTAAACATTTGCAAATCTCAAACAAACAATATTCATATTATAGGTATCTGCATATGCACGGCAAAATTGTTCGGCGGTATATTTTGTTGAGGGATATATCAAACTCGGCGGAACAACATTATCCTCAACAGAGGGAAAATCGGTATTATTTTCATAAACAGCGGAAGTTGAGGCAAATATTATTTTTTCAGCACCGTAAACCCTGCTTGCCTCAAGTATTGCCACAGTTCCGGTTACATTTACGTCAACAGCCTCTGCAGGATTAGTTTGACAGTCGGGGAGCGGTGTAATTGCGGCAATATGATAAACGTAATCAAATTTTTTCTTTTCAAAGAGTTTATTGATTAATGCTTTATCACGAATATCACCTCTGATAATCTCTTGTCTGAAATCATAATCTTCAAAAATCAGATTATCTTCTTTGCCGTAAGAAAAATTATCCAAAAGTGTTACTTCATAGCCTTTTTTATATAAATGATATGCAATCTGAGAACCTATAAACCCAGCCGCACCTGTTATAAAACATTTTTTCATAATTACTTTAAATGCTCCTTACCGCACATTGTTTTGTAGAATATACTCATCATAAGGTGGTCGAAAATCATATGAATATCTTCTGTAATTTGCATACTGCTCACAGGGGCATGTAAGGAAATATCAGAGAGTTCTTTGAGTTTTCCCCCCGAAAATCCTGTTAAACCGATTATCTTAACACCTTGTTCTTTTGCATATTCAACAGCATTTATAACATTAGGTGAGTTGCCGCTCCCTGAAATTGCAACAATAATATCATTCTCTTTGAGTTTATTTTTCAGTTGAAAACGGAAAACTTCCTCAAAACCAATATCATTTGCAATTGCCATAACTGTTGCAACATTATCATTCAAACAGTTAAATCTGAATTTTTTATCTGTATATTCAGAGATACCTTTGTTAAAGTCGTTTTGGAAATGAGAGGCAGTTGCAGAAGAACCGCCGTTGCCGAAAATATATATATTTCCCTCTTTTTGAAGTGTTTCCTCGAGGAGGTTTAAAGCGTTGTTTAAAGCGGAAATATCTAATTTCTTTAATGTATCTATCTCGTCTTGAATATATTTCTTAATCATTGCGGTATAGTCCATAATATCCTCCTTTATTAATGTGCAAAAATTATTCTGCTACCCTCTCCCGAAAAAGCAACGTCAACACATCTGTAGTGGGATAAGGCTGTTTTAACTGCGGCACGTTTGTCTTTCGGAACATATAACATCATAAAACCGCCGCCGCCTGCTCCGAGGATTTTTCCGCCCAAAGCCCCTGCCTCTTTTGCTTTGGTGTACATATCGTCTATCATAGGATTAGACACACCGCCGGCAAATTGTTTTTTTATCTCCCAAGTTCTGTCTAATTCTCGTCCCCAAAAATCGGGGTTATTATCGTGGAGTGCCTCAACGGCTTTGTTTGTTGTTAAAACCAAATCGTCAAGCATAGCAGTTTTATCCTGAATAGTATCTGTTTGCTCACTTAAAATTTTTCGTGAATCTCTGGTATTCCCCGTAAAGAAGAACATCAGATTGGATTTCAGCGTTTCAAAGGTGTTTTTTTCACACCAAACAGGAGTAACACTTACAGTCCCGTCAGAGAAAAATTTATATTGATTAAATCCGCCGTTAGCAACGGCAAATTGGTCTTGTATGCCGATACGTTGACCTAATTTGTTTATTTCAATATCGCAAGCCTCTCTTGCAAGCTGTTCGGGGGTAACATATTCCCCCTTATAAGCGTGGAGAGCATTAAGCACTCCAACAGCTAAAGCAGAAGACGATGCAAGACCTATCCCCGCACCTGACAAAGGAATATCTGCCATATAGATAATCTCAATACCGTTTTTAATACCGACAATTTTCATAGCCTCACGGATAATATTATGTTTAACTTGTTCAACATTCTCTACAAGTTCACCCTCGGCATAAACTACACGGATTAAATCGTCAAATTTCTTGTTTACCGTTATATATACATTCATATCAATGGACGTGCTTACAACAGTACCGTATCCGATTTTAGAATTTTCCCAATAGGGCGCAAAATCTGTGCCGCCTCCGAAAAAAGAGGCTCTCAAAGGTGTTTTTGATATAACCATTTTTTTTAAATTTCCTTAATAATCTCCCAAGCAGCGTCGTATAAATTATAAAATCTTAAGTCAAGGAGCTTGCATTTGCAACCCGCAAGTTGCCCTGCAACAATATCTCTTTCGTCATCTCCGACCATATAGCATTTTGTTAAATCAAGGGAGTGTTCTCTTTGGGCATTATAAAACATACCCGGCTTGGGTTTGCGGCAGAAACAATTTTCGTCCCAATTATGGGGGCAATAGTAAATTCCTGCAATATCTGCACCGATATTATGAATATCACTTAACATTTTTTCATTGATTTTCTCAAACATTTCAGTTGTTAAGTTACCTCTTGCAATTCCCGGTTGGTTGGTGATAATAAATACTTTAAAATCATTATCATAAAGCAGTTTTATTGCCTCTAAAGCCTTAGGCAACCATTTGAAGTCTTCGGGCTTTTCGATATATGCCGCTTGAGGAGCTTTCTCGTTGAGGGTGCCGTCACGGTCTAAAAATACAACTTTTTTTTCTTTGAAAAACTCTTCTGTAAGTGCAATTCTTTCATATGAACCCACAGAATAGTAACGGTGTTCTGTTACACAGGCAAAAAGTTTCTTTTGTTCAACTAATTGAGGATAAACTTCTTTTTCAAAGTTGCAATTAGTATCGGGGAGTAATTCCAAAACTTTTTTATTAACAACGGCATAGCCTATGTCAACACCCTGTAAACCCTCTGTTATGCGTTTTTTGTCATAGACTTCTACAAGGCTTTCGTTTATTTTCAAATTGCTTTTTGTATATCCGTCACGGTTAGCATATGCAGTTAATGTTAATTCGGCGTTATTTTCAAAATGAGTTTGCAAGAGTTTGGGATAATTAACAGGGCAATAATTATCACAATATAAAAACAGAAAATTTTCATCAAAGAGTGATTTTGCGTTAGATAACCTTGCCCCCGTATCATTCTCAACAGGTGTAATATCATAGATTATCTTAAGACCGTATTGTGAACCGTCACCTAAAAATTCTGTTATCTTTTCAGGCAAATAGCCCAAAAGTAACACAACTTCTTCAATACCGAAACTTTTAAGTTGGCGAATCAGTTTGTCTATAAAAGGTATACCCTTAAAGGGGAACATAGGTTTTGGGGCTGTATCGGTAAAGGGTTTAAGGCGTGTTCCCATTCCCCCCGCAAGCATTACCGCCTGTTTTATTTTTGTATTCACTTAACTCTCCCGTATTTTAATACTCGCTTGAAGTTCTGCGGTAAACAGCAATATACGTTTCGTTACCGTAAGCATATTCATAACCGTTGGCAAGGAGATATTCAACTTTACGTTGAGCATAGTCTTGACCTGCAGTATCTAATCCCGGACCTACTTTCAATACAACATAGTCGCAAGGGTCCCATTTGCCCTCAAGGAAATCGTTCATAGAATAAAGTACTTTACGTTGAGAAAGACGAGGTACAAAAATATGCGTTGCCTCAACAGATGCCTCTTCTGGGATTTTGCTGAGATATTCTTCGTATACCGCAATTTTTTGTGCATCATTTTCTTTGTAATAAGTCCCATAATCAACGTAATGTGTCATATGCGAGAACGTGAAAGCAGTCGCACACAATGCCATAATGGGTAATGCAGCTTTTCTTGTTTTGTGACTTAAATCGCTTAAGTTAATAACAGCAAGATATACCAAAAGCGGAACCATTCCGAATACATATTGGAAATCAATACTGTGTTGATATTCATAGTCGGGGAGCAAACATACTAATACAAAAGGTATCAGCATAAAGAGCCGTCCGCCTTTTTTTGTAAGGAACGGAAGAAACAGCAACGGCAAAAGCATTTGAATAAGGAAAATAAATTTTTCTTGACGGAACGCTTCATAAATCAAAAATCCCGGGCCTGTAACAACAGTTCTGAAAATTTCACTTATTAAACCGTTTTCGGGGTTTGCCATAATACTGTTAAATCGGTGGGAGAAAGTCCCTTCGCCGTATCTTGTTAAAAGGAAAGTTGCAAAGAAGAAATA
>JAISIJ010000220.1 GCA_031262245.1 Oscillospiraceae bacterium
TTTTGTTGTTGTAGTAGTTTTCTTAGTTGTTGTTGTGGTGACAATATGTTTGTCAGGGTCTAAGACACCTATAGAAACGATATGAATATTTTCTTCTTTAGCGTATGTTTATGCATATGAACCTGTAAATCCATAAATTGTCAAGTTAGAACACAACAAAAACGCATAATCACCAATTGAAGTTACACTATCTGGAATTGTTATCGATGTTAATTTTTCACAACTGTCGAAGGCGTTTTCACCTATCGAAGTTACACTATCAGGAATATCTATTGAAGTTAAACTTGAACAATACAAAAACGCATTATCATCGATTGAAGTTACACCATTACCAATAGTTATTGAAGTTAAATTTTCACACCAAGCGAACGCATAATTACCAATTGAAGTTGCACCTCTACCAATTGTAACTGAAGTTAAACTTGAACACTTTTTAAACGCACTCTCATCAATTGAAGTTACACTATCGGGAATTATAACCTCTGTTAAACTTGAGCAATCACTAAATGCAGCATAACCAATTGAAGTTACACTTTCGGGAATTGTAGCTGAAGTTAAATTTGAACAGCCGTCAAACGCAAAATCACCAATTGAAGTAACACCTTCGGGAATATCTATTGAAGTTAAACCAGAGCAATACTGAAACACATTATTACCGATTGAGTTTACACTATCAGGAATATCTATTGAAGTTAAAGCCCAACAAGCGGCAAACGCATAATCATCAATTGAAGTTACGCTATCAGGAATTGTAACTTTTGTTAAGCTTTTGCAATTGGCAAACATATGGTCATCAATTGAGTTTACACCATTAGGAATTGTAACCTCTGTTAAATTTGAACAATCCCAAAAAACCCCCGTACCAAATGAGGTTAGATGTTTGGGAAGTATTATCGAAGTTAAACTTGTACACCCGGAAAATGCACTATCGCCAATTATGGTTACACTTTCGGGAATTGTGATTGAAGTTAAATTTGTACATCCATAAAATGCATAATCACGAATTGCAGCTACACTATTTGGAATTGTAACTGACATCATTGAATCATTCGCAAACGCCTGTTCATCAATTGAATATACTGAATTCCCATCAATTTCTGATGGTATCGTTAAATTTTTTGCCGTGCCCGTATAATTTGTAATTCCAATTCTCGGAGGGTTCAATGAACGATATATATAAGTATAATCCCCGCTCACAACAGGGAAGTCACTGTAGATAATTGCCATTGAATTAAACGGCATAATAGAAATTAAAACAATGAATAAACTAAGCATAACACCGATAAATCTTGCCCTGATTGTTTTCATAATTTTACCTCCGATTTTAAAACAATTTTTCTTGATTATAATGTTTTTTGTGACTTTCGTCAATATAATTTAACAATATAATTAGTTATTTGTGCGTTTAGCACAAATAACTATCCCCGAGGGGGTAAAAAAATTCCATTTAATTGAATTTAAAAATCCTTAAAAGACTGTTTTTCATATCCAGTCAACCCAAAGCCTAAAGAACGCCAACTACAAAAAGAATTAGGGAACTTCGAGAGTAGTATTACTCTAAAAAGAGAAGAAAAGTAAAAACAAAAAGATGTAACAAAGATGAGGGAGGGGGCATATTATAATTTTATGGGATATAATTTTGTGGAGATGATAATATGGATTTCAAATTTATGCTAAATGAAGCAAAGATGTTTTTGAAGAGGTTGTCGGCTACTTTTTATTATAATGGGGGCAATACTTTTGAACAACCTTTGCCGGCAGAGGAGGAGAAAAAACTTTTCGGGATATTGAAAGAAAAAGGGAATGAAAATGAATGGAAAAATGCAAAAGATAAGTTGGTATTACATAATATGCGGCTTGTTTCTACTATTGCAAAGAATTATAATAGGCTTGTAAGCGATATGGACAGAGAAGAACTTATTCCGTATGGGACTATGGGGTTAATAAAAGCTGTTGACGGATATGATGAGGATAAATGTCTTAAATTTTCATATTATGCTTCAAAATGTATCACAAATGAGATGTTGATGTTTTTAAGAAAAAGCTCAAAACATTCAAATGTGCTGTCTTTGTTTGAAGCGATAAATGCGTCAAAAAATGACGGTAATCCGCCGTTGCTTATGGATACTATTGTAAGTCCGACTAATGTTGCAGAAGAAAACGAGCTTAAAATCCTTTGCGAAAAAATAACAGAATTTGTTGAAAAACTTACCGATACAAGAGATGTATTTATTATCACTCACCGATTAGGATTAGATAATCATAATGTGCTTACACAAAATGAAATAGCAAAAATGTTGAATATATCCAGAGCATATGTTTCAAGGATTGAAACAGCTTTGAAAAAAAGGATAATAGACTATTTGGAAATTGAATATTTTGATTAAAAAAAGTCCATACTTCCTGTATGGAAAAAAACATTAAAAAAAGAATATCTGTTATAGGAACGCTTACTGCTGTTGCTTTTGCAATGATAAGTATAAGACTGTGTATTGTTGCAACAAGTACATCATTTAAAACTCTTGCGAATAATCAGCAAACAAAAACATTTACTGTTGCGGTGAGATATGCAGATATTTACGATAAAGATTTTAAACCGCTTATCTATACAGAAAATGAAAGTCTTGCGGTTATTCCTGTGGGAGATAATATCCAATTACAAAAAGCGGATAATCCCCCTGACGGAACGGTTATTTTCAATGTACCCAAGCAATTATCCGAAAATCAAATTGCACAGCATATTATAGGTTATGAATTGGAAGATGAGGGCATTACGGGTTTACTGGGAGGATACAACACTTTTTTACATTCATACAGACAAGAGTATAGTATCTCTTATGCCGTTGACGCTAAAGGTAAAATTTTTGCAGGATTGCAGGGTAAACCCTTTGTTTCGGAAGAAAACAATGTAGGGTTGGTTACAACTATAGACAGCAAATTGCAAGAAATTTCTGAAACAGTTGCAAAAAAATCCTTAAGTAAAGGTGCAATTGTTGTTATGGATGTGAAAAGCGGCGAGATAAGAGCAATGGTAAGCACACCCTCATATTCTTCCTATGATTTAATCCAAGCTATGGGTGACGAAAATAACCCTCTAATCAATCGTGCTTTACGCCCATACAGTGTCGGTTCCTGTTTCAAATTGCTGATAGCTTCCGAAGCTTTAAATGAGGGGTTCGGACATTTCACATATGAATGTACAGGAGTTGAAAATGTCTATTCACAAGAGTTTCATTGTCATAAGCTTATAGGTCACGGTGAACAGACTATGGACGAAGCCATTATGAACTCCTGTAACACTTATTTCATTAAATTAGCAGAACAATTAGACCCAAAAGCTTTAAGAGATTTAGCGGTAAAATTCGGTTTCGGTGAATATGCCGAGCTTGCCAACGGCATATTTTCCGACGACGGTAATTTACCCACAGATAAAGAATTGGAAATCCCGGCAGAGTTAGCTAATTTCTCTTTCGGGCAAGGTAAACTTCTTGCAACTCCTGTTCAAATTTGTAAAATGACAGCTGTTATTGCCAACGGAGGTTTGGATATATCCCCTACCCTCGTAAAAGGTATTACCCTTGACAAAAAAACAATAGTGGGTGATAATGACGGCATAAAAATAGTTGAAAGAGTTATTGATAAAAACATCGCCGAAAAATTGCAGTATGCAATGAAAATGACAAATTATATGAACGAAAATTCAAATTCAAAAACACAATATACTTCAACAGGTGTTAAAACTTCAACTGCCCAAACAGGCAAAAAAAATGCTGACGGAGATGAGTTGTATAACGCTTGGATAACAGGATTTTTCCCAACGGACAACCCTCAATATGCAATTACCGTTATGTACGAGGACGGAGGTTACGGCAATAGCGTTACAGCTCCTGTTTTAAAAGAAATAATAGATAGTTATATGAGGACCTAAAAATGAAACGAAGAAAAAAGAATATGACTGTAAAAGTAATATCAATCTGGTTGTATATTATCGCCAATATAGGCGTATATTACGGTTTAAATACCTATTGTGATATGCAAAATATCAACAATGCAGAAAAAATCACCCCTGCCAACGTTACCGTTAACAAGAGTGATATTGAAGTTACCGTACTCAACAATGAGTATATTATTGATACAAGTTACAAAGAAAACAAACAATTAAAAGAAATTATATACCATATAACACCGAAACTCTTTCGTGTAATTGAGAAAGGTACTGAAAATATTCTACCCAAACATACCGATACTTTCCCGTTTACTTGACAGCTCCCTGTGGAGATTATCATAATCTTTTAAATTACCCGCATAAACAAGCCTGAAATTATCTATACGTCTGAAATCTTCGGGGGTATGCAAAAAGACGGGCTTATGCAGTTCAACACCCATTTTTTCCAAAACGTGAGCACAGAACTGAGAACAAACAAATTTGTTCTCTCTTTTCCAATTAAATCCCCAATATATTGCAGCAAGACCCACTATATTATAAGCATATTTTCGGCGATTTTTGATAAAATCATCTAAAACTTTATCAAAAATCTCTTTCTGTTCTACTGTAACATTCAATTCATAGAGTTCACAGGGGATATAATCCATTTTACCCCATACACCTCTGTCTAATTCTTCGCTGTTAAAATTTGCAGGCACAGGAGAATGAATGTAATTCCTGCAAAAACTATAAAAAGTTTTTAAATCTGAAGATAGTGAAACGTGATTATAGGGTTTTTTTGTGAACATCTTAAAAAATTTCGCAAGATTAGTACAAGATTGAGAAACCAATATGTAGATTTTATCCAAGATAAAGTTTGCTCCTTATTTTTTGCATATTACCGTTTTTTTCGGCATTAATAATAAATTTTTGCTTAACTAGTTTGAGTATATCACAATAAAATAAAAAAATCAATAATTTTATTGCAAAAAAGTAAAAAATATTATATTATTGTACAATAAATAATACGAGGTAATAATATTGAATTTTTTACCTGTTTGCGGCAACAATTTTGATTTCATATGTATAACAGGGGATGCCTATGTTGACCATCCCTCTTTCGGTGTTGCAATAATATCAAGAGTAATTGAAAGTTGCGGTTTTTCTGTTGCGATAATCCCCCAACCTCTTACAGATGACGATTATAAAAAATGCGGTATACCTAAATACGGATTTATGGTGACTTCGGGAAATATCGACAGTATGGTTGCAAATTACACCGCCGCTAAAAGAAAACGTTCAAATGATAACTATTCAGACGAGGGTAAAAGCGGTAAACGCCCTGACAGAGCATTAACGGTTTACTGCAAAAATATCCGCCGTCTTTTCGGTAATATACATATCACAATAGGAGGAATTGAAGCCTCTTTGCGACGTTTTGCACACTATGATTATTGGGCTGATAAAGTAATGCCCTCGGTATTGGTTGATACTTCTGCTGATATATTAGTATATGGAATGGGCGAGTATGCTATTACAACTATATGTAAAAACCTCCGTAACAACAAACCCTTAACAGATATTCGAGGAACTTGTTATCTCACCGAACCTAAAAATACTCCGTTAGGAGCTGTGGAATGTCCGCCTTTTGACCAAGTTGCAACCGACAAGAAAAAATATGCAATTGCCACAAGAAAACAATATGACGAGCAAGATGAACATACAGGAAAAACAATTATTCAACGTCAAGGCGAAAAAATGCTTGTGCAATTACCGCCCTCCCCTGCCCTTACACAAGAGGATATGGACAGAGTATATGCTTTACCCTATACAAGAACTTTTCACCCTATGTATAAATACGTTCCCGCAATTGAAGAGGTAAAATATTCTATTACACATAACAGAGGCTGTTTCGGATTTTGCAATTTTTGCTCTCTTGCGTTACATCAAGGCAGAAAAATAACCTGTCGTTCAAAAGATTCGGTGGTCAAAGAGTCTGAAAATTTCACAAAAGACAAGGATTTTAAAGGATATATCCACGACATCGGAGGTCCTACAGCTAATTTTCGTCACTCTGCTTGTGATAAAAAAGGAATGTGCAAAGGTAAGAAATGCCTTGCTCCCGTTTGCAAAAATATAAAAGTATCTCATAATGAATATATTGATATACTGAGGTCTGTTCGCAAAATAAAAGGTATTAAAAAAGTTTTTATACGCTCGGGTATACGATACGATTATCTCTTACTTGACAAACCCGAAGTACTGAATGAAATTGTTGAACATCATATCAGCGGTCAGTTAAAAGTTGCACCTGAACATTGTACAGATTTTGTACTTGATAAAATGGGCAAACCACATATTGAAACTTTTCTGCGTTTCAAAAAAAGATATTTTGAAACAACAAAACGTTTGGGGAAAGAGCAATATTTAGTCCCGTATCTTATGTCCTCACACCCCGGGTCTACTCTTAATGCCGCAATTGATTTAGCTTTGTTTCTAAAAAAAGAAAAAATACGCCCCGAACAAGTACAGGACTTCTACCCTACCCCCGGCACTATCTCAACTGCTATGTATTATACCGAACTCGACCCATATACCTTAGAAAAAATATATGTCCCGAAGACATCTAAAGAAAAAGCAATGCAACGTGCATTATTACAATACTATGAACCTAAAAACAGAGCATTAGTTACAGAAGCACTTAAAATCACCAAAAGGCAAGATTTAATACCTGTACTTTTAGGTGCTAACAGTATTAAAAATAAGAAAAGGAGCTAAAATGCCAAGACCGACAAGAAGAAAAAGAGACCCTTGGGCAACTTTCGACCAAGCAAAAAGAGCAAGCAAGAAATACAACAAAGGTATGTTTTTATCCATTGCAATACTCTTAGGAGTATTATTTGTCCTTGACAAAACAGGGCTTTTCGATTTTGACAATATAATGGATTTGTTTTCGGGCAACTCCGTAAGCGACACAATGGAAGTCCATTTTATAGATGTTGGTCAAGGGGATTGTGAGCTTATAACTGTGGGCGATAATGCTATGCTTATTGACGGAGGAGAGAGAGAAAACGGAGCAAATATATAGAGATATATGAAAGAAAACGGCATTGACCGTTTAGACT
>JAISIJ010000335.1 GCA_031262245.1 Oscillospiraceae bacterium
GAAACAAGTAATTTAGGTTCAGCACCGGATTTTTTGCCGTTGATTTTATAAATCTCGCCGTCTTTACCGCTATCTTTAATGAAAATAATGGTTTTTCCGTCATCGGCTAATTGTGCAGAATCACATTTTGCAACTTTTTCCGGCTCAAATTTATTGTTGATATGGTAAACAGTATCTCCCGAACCATAGAAAGTATCTTTAAAAGTAGTCAATCCTGCCATAATAACAGTATCACTGCCAAGAGTAGCACCGGCAGTACTTTCAGGGAACAACGGAAAACCTGAATCTTTAAGGGTTTTAACTTCTTTCGCTTTTTTTATTATTTTTGATTTACCGCCCTCAGAATAGAAACATTCTGTCATTTTTTTGTTAAATATAAGATAGGATACACTGTCAGCTTCGCCCATTTTAACTTTTTTGTCAGACTTCAAACCTTTTTGAACATAGGTATTGCCGTCTTTGTTATAATAAATATATTTATAGTTATCGGTAACAGCTAATATTTCAACTTCCCCAACGGATTTTGCTTTGTTTTTCCAAACAAAACTTTCGCCGGAAGTAATGGATTCCTGTAAGTCGTCTAATTTATTTTGCCATTCTTCATAATCTTCGTCATAGCTGTCACTGGCATCATAATATGCATCCATAGCCTCGTCATAACCGTCTTCATCAAAATTATAATCGTCATCATAATAATCGGAAGAACTGGGATATTCGGGGTATTCAGGTTCATTTTCCTGTAATTCTTCATATTCCTTTTGAGCATCTTCGTCAAATTCGGAAACAGAATATGCAACAGTTTTGCCGTTAGGAGATATAAAGAAATTTTCGGTAACATCATTTGCAACTTCTTTTGACTTACCGCCTTTCCAAAGCATAAGGGTATAGGTTGTAACACCATAATCGGTTTCTTCTTCATCGGTAGTGTAAGCAATTGATTTGCCGTTACTTGAAATCATAAAATAGCTTACTTCGTCAGCAACTTTTTTCAGTTTACCGTCATAACGATAAAGAGTATAAGTTGAACTATAACTATAATCTTCGTCGTCATCTTCCTCTTCAACTAAAAATGCCATAACATCGCCTTTATAGTTGTTTTGGTAACGATAAACACTGCCGTCAACTTTTGTTTCTTTTTTACCGTCAAGATAAAGAACAGTTTCTTCGTCTGAAGAGTTATAATAATGTTGAATAACGTGTTTTTGGGTTTCATATTTCATTCCGGAAACAACATTGACAGCAACAATTATCACAACTAAAGCAATAACAGCGGCAATAGCAGGTTTTAAGTACTTTTTATAGTCAAAATTCTTTATTTTTTCAAGAATTTCGGAGCTTTTAAGCTTTTCAATAAAACCTCCTACTTTATTTTCTTTTCCTTGGGAATTGCTTGATTGAACTTGTTCACTTTCCACGGGAGTGCCGCAAGACGGACAAAATTTTTCATTATCACTTACTTGCGAACCGCAGGAACTACAAAATGCCATATCTTTCTCCTTTTTAATAAAATACCGATTTATTAATCACATTTTTTTCCGCAAGATGTGCAGAACGTTGAGCCGGTTTCCATTTCTTCACCGCACCCATTGCAGAATTTCTTCTCAGGGGCTGCATTAGCGGTAAATTGCTTGCCGCAAGAAGTGCAGAAAGAAGAATTTTCGGGAACAGCACCGCCGCAGGCAGTACAGAATTTTTTAGCAGTAGTAGATTGTACTGTTGCAACTTCCACCTTAGTACCGCATTTTGCACAAAAAGCAGAAGTAGAATTAATACTTGCACCGCAGTTAGGGCATTTTTTAGAACCCTTTATATCAAGGATAGCTTTTTTATGTTCCTCAATACGTTTGTTACACATATCAATATTTATACAAAGTTTCCCAATAGGAGTAGACTCATCGTGAACATTTGTTTCATAAAACAATTTACCGATTTGTGTATAAATTCCTTGAATTTGCTTTGTATCATCAGAAATTAAAGCATTTAATCTTGCAGTATCGGTAAAGTCTTTTGTACCTTTGATAGCGTTATTTAATATACCCATTTTTCTAACCCCTCTCAAATATTTTCGTTATTTCCTAAAGAATAAGAATTGTTAAAAATCGTAATGAAAGTTCAAAGTAAGCAAATCAGCAACACTTAAAACTGCCAAATTAATAAAACAGACCTCTCGTCCCACATTCTTACCCATTATAACGTATATGTATCATTTTAACAAAATATTATTCTTTGTCAAGGTGTTAATATTAACTTTGTATAAAAGGTTGAACATTTTTTGTTCAACCTCTCTTAAACTATACTATTTAACTAATAAAATTGTCTTTTTTTGTAGAAAAATTTTATGATAACTCTTTGATTTTATCTCTTAAATATGCAGCATGTTCAAACTCAAGCATTTTTGCCGCTTCTTTCATTTGAACAGTAAGGGTTTTAATCAAGCTGTCTTTCTCTGCTTTTGAAAGTTTTTTGCCGTCAATGCGAGTATCAACAGCGGTTTTTGAGGTTATATTAATAATATCTCTTACTTCTTTTTTGATAGTTTTAGGTGTAATGCCGTGTTCTTCATTATATTTCATCTGAATTTTACGACGGCGTTTTGTTTCACGGATACATTCAGCCATTGAAGAGGTTGTTACATCGGCATACATTATAACTCTGCCCTCTGAATTTCTTGCGGCACGTCCGACAGTTTGAATTAAAGAGGTTGCAGAACGCAAAAATCCTTCTTTATCTGCATCTAAAATTGCAACAAGGGATACTTCGGGTAAATCAAGTCCCTCTCTCAAAAGGTTAATACCCACCAATACATCAAACTCTCCTGCTCTTAAGTCACGGATTATTTCCATACGTTCGATAGTATCAATATCAAAATGCAAATATCTTGCTTTAACCTGATTATCTTCAACAAGGAATTTTGTGAGACGTTCTGCACTGTCACGAGTAAGCGTTGTGACAAGAACACGTTCATTTTTTTCGGTGCGTATATGAATTTCATTTAAAAGGTCGGGCATTTGTCCGTCAATCTTGCGAATTTCAATCTCGGGGTCAAGCAGTCCTGTCGGTCTGATAACCTGTTCAACTGTCTGTTCGGAAAATTCTTTTTCATATCCTCCGGGTGTTGCTGAAACATATATTGCCGTTTGAATTTTCTTTTCAAATTCCTCAAAATTCAAAGGTCTGTTGTCAAAAGCAGAGGGTAATCTGAAACCATAATCAACAAGTACGGTTTTTCTTGCTTTATCTCCCATACTCATACCTCTGACTTGCGGTAAAGTAACGTGACTTTCGTCAACAATGAGAAGAAAATCGTCTTGAAAATGGTCTATGAGTGTTTGCGGAGTTGCACCGGGAGGACGTCCCGCAATAACTCTTGAATAGTTTTCAATACCCGTACAAAATCCTAATTCTTTCAAACACTCCAAGTCATAAAGCGTGCGTTGTTCAATACGTTGAGCTTCAACAAGTTTATTCTGACTCTTAAAAAATTCTATCCTGTCAGATAATTCTTCCTGTATTTCCCTTATTGCTCTGTCAAGCTTTTCTCTGCCTACAACATAGTGAGATGCAGGGAAAATTGCAACGTGAGCAAGAGAAGATATTATATTCCCGGTTGTAACGTCAACTTCAGAAATTCTGTCAATCTCGTCACCGAAAAACTCAACCCTTATAATAACTCCCGAAGATGCAGAGGGGAATATTTCAAGAACATCTCCTCTTACTCTGAATTTATTACGGGTAAAGCCTATATCATTACGTTCATATTGTATTGCAACTAATTCTTTTATGAGAACATCACGGCTTTTTTGCATACCCTGTCGTATTGACACAGTATTTTTACGGTATTCTTCAGCATCACCGAGGGTATATATACAGGAAACGGAAGAAACTATTATAACGTCTTTGCGTTCGGATAACGCCAAAGTCGCCGAGTGACGCAACTTATCTATTTCGTTATTGATAGAACTGTCTTTTGCGATATAATTATCTGTTGAGGGAATATATGCCTCCGGTTGATAGTAATCATAATATGAAACAAAATACTCAACGGCATTTTCAGGGAAAAACTCTTTAAACTCCGAGCAAAGCTGTGCCGCAAGGGTTTTGTTATGAGCTAAAACAAGAGTAGGCTTATTGTGTTGGGCAATAACATTTGCCATAGTAAAAGTCTTACCCGAACCTGTTACGCCCAGTAATGTTTGTTTATCATATCCTTTTTTTAAACCCTCTAATAATTTTTCAATAGCCTGCGGTTGGTCGCCTTGAGGAGAATAACTGCTTTTAAGTTTAAATCTGTCCATATCTCAAAAACTTTCCTTAATAAAACTAATTCTAAAACAGCAATGTGTTTTAGAATTTGTAATATGTGTTATAATTTAATAATTTCACCTTTTAAATCGGGTGTTGCACTAACAGCGTTACTCTCGTCTGTGTCAATGTGCATTGCGGGAGCAAAAGTTGCGTTAACCCTTACAACAGTATCCCCTAAAATAGCACTGCGACCGTTAGTTGTAAGCTTAACCCATACAATATCTTTATCTTTAACGCCCTCTGCCTCGGCAGTTTCGGGTGTAAAGTGAATATGCCTTTTTGCAACAATAACGCCCTCTGCAAGTTCAACTTCGCCTTTCGGACCTATTATCTTACAAGCTCCCGAGCCTGCAATATCGCCGCTTTCTCTGATTGGTGCTTTAACACCGATTGAACGAGCGTCAGTTGCGGAAATTTCAACTTGTGAGGCATTTCTTTCAGGACCTAAAATGCTCATTTTCAAACTGCCTTTAGCACCCACAACCTCAACTTTTTCTTCGCAAAGGAATTGCCCCGGTTGGGATAAATCCTTTTTCGGTGTTAATTTCGCATCTTCACCGAAAAGTATTGCCAAATGTTCTTTTGTTATATGTGCGTGTCTTGCTGATGTTTCTACTATAAATGACATATCTTACTCCTCTTCATACTTATTTTGTTTATTTTATCACGTTCATTGCTTTTGTCAAGCATTTTTACTTATTTTTGCGGCTTTATTTTATGTGCGGTAATAATTGTATAACTATGAGCGTTAATTGTTATTACAAAATCTTCACAGCTGATGTACCAATTCTTTCCCTTGCGTGAAAAAGCAGTATCGGGAGCGTTTTCAACAACACTCTTACACCAGTCCACAACATTTTCCACATTTAACCCAAGGTTGCGTAATATACGCTCCTCTCCCATAGGTGTTGTGTGGATTTTTCCAATATCAATTTTTTCTATACGCATAATGATTCTTTCTGAATTAAAAATATCTATTTTCATATTTTTCTTTAATATATGCCGCTGTTGAATCATAATCTGAATAAACAGTTTTACGGTTTATGGAAAGCATATCAAGAGTTTTAAGTATACTCTTTTTTGCTTCTGCTTTAATTTTTATTGTTAAATTAGGTTTAAATTCAGTTCTTCCGCCAAATTTATATTTTAAATTTGGAAATCTTTTATCTCTATCATCAGAAACATTCATTTGATAAAAAAAGGCACTCTGTTGGTTAACAAACCTATTAAAGCCCGTAAGCGGTTTATAAATAAATTTAGGAAAATGTTTTATTTTTTCAGACCACAGAGTGGAAATTTTATAAGCATACATTTTATAAACATATATATTCTTATATTCTGGGTTATCATCTGTGGGGAACCAATAACCTTCTGGAAGTTCTTTACTTTTTACATTTTTTTCAGTTGACGATTTTTCCATTTTAAAACTAATATTATAATTTAATAACATATGAAAGGAAAAATAGGAAAAATCATTATATCCAAAAATTTTTTTATAAAATTCGCTAAAATTATCTTCTATATTCCTTTTTGCTGATATTAATATACTATTATTAATATCTGAAAATATTTTATCAAATATTTCAACTTTTTGTTTAACAAATTCAGTAATATCATTTCTATAACTTAAAATTTTATCGTCTTCTATTTCAGTAACATCTATAGGTAATTTTTGGGTACCGATTTCTCTAATTGCTTCCGTAATATCAAGATTATCATAATTAGCGAAACAATAGACAAAACCATCCTCTTCAAATTTGTATTTGTTTTTAGGGTCTTCCACACAAGCAAACCATAACGATACTAATGGATTTGAGGTAATATCAATTAAATTTGTGGGTATATAATGGTGTTGAGAAAAAGCCAAAAAATTCTCTTTTTCGTCTTGTGTTAATTTATGGGATACTTCATTGTAAAATTCTTGGCATAATTTTATATAATTATAAAACTTGCCACGAAAAGCGGACGCAGTAATCTTTGTATCTCCGTAGTCTTGACTTTCTCCCCTGAAATATTCTAAATCTTCAGTATTTTCAATAATTTTAATAAACTCATTAACCGAAGAAACTTCTTTTATTATTTCCCTTATTTCCCACACAACACGCCCCCGAAAATTGTTGATTTTTGTATTATTATATCAGATTAAAAAATCTTGTCAATATTTTTATTGACAAAATTTTAATTTTTGTATAAGTAAATTTGCAATAAAACGGAAAACACTTCGTAAGATACGAAGTGTTTCTTTAATATATTGCAGAGTGCACTCATAAAAAAATCGTCACATTACTGCAAACATAAGCTTTTTTGCAAATTAATTGATATTCTTTGCGGACAAACAGTCCGCAAAAGAATATTGTAAATCATAGCTTTTAAACAAACCTATTCAGCATTTGCTATGCAACATTACTTAATGTTACTGGATAGATTGTTTCCTGAAGCTGTTGCAGTCAACACATTCCGGTTGAGACGGGTCCGACTCGTGAGTTCCAATACTTATACTGTCTAATGAACAGAAATTGCCAACAGAATGATACTGACATTGCCCCACTGTGCAATTAACATTTGTATTTGGTTCGTTACTCATTTTTTACCTCCGTGACGTATATTGTCTTTTTTTAAGACAATAATATTATTGACCTAAGTTTAAATTATATTCAATAAAGAAAGAGGTAAAAATATGAATTTAACAAATGTAGTAAAAGGTGTCATTGCAGGAGCAACATTAGGCGGTATCGGATTAATTATAGCAAATTCCTCCAATCGTCAAAAAAGGCTTATCAAACGTGACGCTTCAAGATGCGGCAGAGCAATCGGCGATGTTTTCACTGACTTTACTTCTATGCTCAGATGAAAAAAGGCGTAATCGGCACTTTAACCGGAGTAATTAACGGTATGTTCGGCAGCGGCGGAGGTATGTTGGCTGTGCCTTTGCTTGAAAGTATAGATATAGAAACAAAGAAATCTCACGCAACGTCTATAGCATTAATTCTTCCGTTATCCGTTATCAGCACTATATTTTATTCACAGCGAGGGAATATTGACTGGAATACGGCGTTAAAACTTGTTCCTTTGGGGCTTTGCGGTGCGGTTGTGGGCAGTATATTAATGAAAAAACTGAAAAGTATTTGGCTTAAAAGGGTGTTTGGAATATTACTTGTGATAGCAGGAGTGCGTTTGTTGTTTTAATCAAAAGATATTTATTACAGAAAGGCAAGAGATAATGTTTATAGCTGCATTTTTAACGGGGATAATGGCATCTTTGGGTCTTGGGGGAGGAATGGTGCTGATTATATATCTGACACTTTTTGATAATTTCAGTCAGATATCGGCACAAGGCATTAATCTTGTTTTTTTCATACCCATAGCCGTACTCTCTCTCATTTTTCACACGAAAAACAAATTGGTTGATTGGAAAATTATTATTCCCATTATTATTATCGGTGCAATAGGTGCGGTTATCGGCAGTTTTTTTGCGTCTGTAATTGATACAACCGTACTTTCAAAACTTTTCGGAGGATTTGTTCTAATAATTGGGTTTAAAGAATTATTCTCAAAATCTAAAACTACTTTCAAAAGAAAATCTTTACAAAAGCAAAGTATGTAAGAATACACCTCAAAAAGTCAGAGCAATAGCGACCGTTCCTTTTGTGGAGCGGTTGTTTTTATAGTAAATCTTGTAGACATTGAAATGAATTCAATGTCTACGCTCGCCGGATACGCCGTCGCACTGCCGTGAAACAGCGGTGATAGTCATTCCATTTTTTATTGAGAAAAATGGAATGACTATAATAGAAATAAATTTAAATTATCTTGACAATATAACACCTATGGTGTATAATGAAAATATCAATTTTTAATGGATGGGTGTACTTATTTTATGTAAGGTGATATTATGAAAAAGATTTTATCTATATTAACTGTTGTAATGTTATTTTCAATTTCTTCTTTAACTGTTATTTTTGCAGATATTGTCCCTATTCAAGAAGAAACGGAAATTTCTCAAACAGAAAATAACAGTATTACTTCCGGTCAATGCGGAGATAATGCTTTTTGGAAATTTGAAAACAGAACTCTGACAATCTTCGGTGACGGAGATATGTATAATTACACTCCTCCTCGAAATTACATTTCCGGGGAGAAAGGTGATTTTCCTGCTCCTTGGTATGAGTTAAAACCAAAATATGTAGAAATTGAAAACGGTATTACCTCAATAGGAGCAAATGCTTTTACCGATTGTGAGGAAATGGTTTATGTGTACGTTCCCGAATCTGTAAACAATATTGCATCTGATGCTTTTTTATCCTCCAAAAGAGTTTCAGCCGGTATTCTCGGTCATCCTGAAACCATAAATGTTGCTGTAATTTGTCCGGAAAATATTACGGCAGAAACTTTTGCGATTAATAATTTAATGCATTTTATTAAAGAAGAAGTCATTTTGGTTGATGATGTTCTATTCAGTAAAGATATGAAAAATCTTTTGTTTTATGATTACAGAAAACCTGATATTTACTATATAATCCCTGAGGGAACAGAAAAAATTTCTTCAAGTGCTTTTGATTCTTATTGTATGTTATCCTATGTTGAAATTTCGGATAGTGTAAAAATTATTGAAGAAAATTCTTTTAATGGTTGTGGTTGGCTGGAATATGTATATGGCAGTTCAAAATTTGGTGAAAAAATTGCAAATTATAAAATTACAGATGAAAAATTAAATATAAAAGACGGTGTCCTTTTTAATGCAGATTTTTCTTTTTTAATAAAATATCCTCCGAATAAAACGGAGAACGAATATATTATTCCCGATAGTGTTACAAAAATAAACGACTATGCGTTTTTCAAATGTGAATATCTCAAATCTGTTATAATGCCCGATTCTGTTTTAAGCATTGGATATAGTTCCTTTTCCGGTAATCCTATTCTTGAAAATATAAAAATCAGCAATAATTTGAAAAAGATAGAAAATGAGAGTTTCAATAATTGCGACAGACTTGAAATTATAGACATTCCGGAAAGCGTTGAGATTATCGGTCGAGGTGCTTTCAGTAATTGTGAAAATGTTTTATTTATTTTTATACCTGACAGCGTTACACAAATTACGGAAATTACTTATGCCTCAACACGCGACCAAGTTATTATTATTTGCAATGATAATTCCTATGCAGCAGAATATGCCACAGAAAACAGCATAAGATTTTTTAATAATATTGTAAATAATGACGGCATTTGGTTTAATGAAGATGAAACTGTTTTGTTGAAATATTCACAAAATAAAGAAGGAACTTGTTATTATGTACCTAATACTGTAACTGATATTTCAAATAAGGCTTTTTGTAACAATGAATATATTGAACATATTTATTTGCCTGAAAATGTTAAAATAATAAAATATGCAACTTTTTTGGATTGCAAGAATTTAAAATCAGTACGAATGAGGGAAAACATCGAAATTATAGAAAATTATGTTTTTGCATATTGTGATAATTTATCTTCTGTAACGATACTTGAAAATGTTGAAAAAGTCGGAAGTGAAGCCTTTATCGACGTGAAAAATGTTGAGATTAACGGATATGAAAATAGTTTTATTTTTGAATATGCAGAAAATAAAAATTTAAAATTTAACTCAATAGGTGTAAATCCTCCGTCGGAAATCGTTAAATTGGTTGAGCTTTCTAAAATTATTTCTAAAAAATCTGAAATTTCCGATATTACTGCTTATATGTTTGATATTGATAATAACGGTAGTTTGAATGTGTATGACTTTTTGATCTTAAAAAGGAGATTAATGGATTAAATCTTAACTTATAAAAAATAATAAAAGCAAAGTTTTATGACTTTGCTTTTGTTTGTATAATGACTATTACTGTCGAGAAATCGGTTGTGGACACAGACTTTGTGCGGGGGGACGGAGTTAGTCAACATTTTCCTTAATGAGAATTGAAACTACTATACATACTATATATAGATAGTATAGCTTTTTTAATATTATTTTATTAAAAACGCTTGCTTTTAAAAAATTTTTGAGTTATAATGATAGGGATTGTATATTAGAAAAATACTGTATTATTTTTATTAAAGGA
>JAISIJ010000337.1 GCA_031262245.1 Oscillospiraceae bacterium
AAAAACCCTTAGGTTTATTCCTAAGGGTTTTGTTTATTTTATATAGTAATTTGGCTTGTCAACTTTAAATTAAACTGCTATAAATTCAATAGCATAGTAATATATTCCGTTGACATTAACAACGCCTATACCCATTTTTTCAAATTCGGGGTCGAGGATAGTATTAGTATCATCAACGTCGGCAGCCCATTTCTTCTCTGCTTCAACAGGGTTGCTTGAGCCAATAGCCAAAACCTCACCAACTCGTATACATTGTATGCCTCTGTCAGCGATAAGGTCTGCAAAACTGTCACCGTTGGGACGTATATGTTCGGGAGATGTTTTTAAGTCAAGTGCTCGTATTTCTGCAATTTCCGCCAATTGGTCGGAATATCCCAACTCGTTCATACCGTTCATTCGACGCATATCATTAACCCATTTTGTTAAATCGGCTTTGTAATTTTGTGTTATTTGGTCTACATCTTTAGCCGAAGTTGAAACGGTTTTTGCGGTAGTTGTTTTTTTAGTAGTGGTTTTCTTAGTGGTAACTTTTTTTGTTGTGGAGTTTTTTGCAGTAGTTTTATTTGATTCTTTGGTGGTGTTAAATACTACCTCACCGCTGAAATCCCAGCCGTCATCTACAGAGGAAGTATTGATTATTATTACCGTGTTCCCCGTATCATCTGCAACATCAAACTCACAAGCCGTTACACCTATAGTAAAGGATAATATACCTAACAATATAAGTAATCTTTTTAATTTCATAATAAATACCTCCTTATGTAACTACACTAATAATACTCCCTTTGAAAATATATGTCAAGCAAAATATAAAAAAACTCTTAAAAATTCTTGACATAATTTTTTTTGTTATATATAATGTATATGATGTAATGGTATAGTAATGAGATTGTAATTTTTATGTTTGGAATGTGGTGAAAATATGGATATAAATAAGTTGCTTGAATTAAAAGTAAATGATAAGGCTTTGAGAATTGCTTTTGCGGGAGAATTCAGTTCCGGTAAATCTACCCTTATAAACGCATTGATATATAAAGATTTGCTGAAACATTCTTCCTATGAAACAACTGTTATAACAGTTGAATTGTATAACGTGAGTAAAAATGACCCTAAATGCAGAACAGTCGAAATTGTTCGTAAAGACGGTACTGTTGAATCAGCGGATTTTAAGGACTTAACCGCTTTAACAACAACTTCCAGCAACAGCGGATTAATCTCGGAGATTGATAAGCTGAATATTTTTATGCATTATATGGATGTTGATACACCTGTTATAATGCTTGACACACCCGGGTTAAACAGCATCGCCGATTTTCACAGGGAAAACGCCCTTAAATCCATAATATCTTCGGATTTATGTGTTTATAACCTTTCTCGCCCTCGCCTTTCAAGAACGGATATAAGTTTTTTAAGAGAGTTAGAGAAATATCAACCTAACTTTATATTCTGCGTGGGTTTTTTAGACAGCGTAAGTTATGACGTAAATGCGTTGGATATGGAAATAAAATTTTTAAGCAGTCAAATTGATAAAATCCTGCCCGAAGTAAATTATAAAATTGTAAGAGTGTCTGCGTTAAAGGCACTTGCCGGCAGAGATAAAAGCATAAAAAAAGTTTACTATGACGATAAAGAAGAGATACAATTCCGTGACCGCCAAAGATTGGTTCAAGAGAGTAATATTAAAGAACTTGAAGATATTATCAAAGGGTATATTAAAAACTGTGCCCAAGTTAAATTTGATGCCTCAAGGCTTGCAATGACCGCTGTTTTACAACAAAATACCGAAAAAACAGAGGCGGAAGTTTTGGAGGATTTATCAGAAGAAGTATTGTTGAATTTAGGTATTGACGAGAGATATTTGGCAGAAACAGAGAAATATATGACAAAAAAATATGCTGAAAGAACTCGTGAGGATTTACTTAAAACTTTAAGGTCAAATCCTAATCCCGACTTAAAAGAAGCAAATTCATTATATGAAAAATTAGTGCGAGAATATCGCACCAACATCAGAGCGGAGATAGAACACACACGTCAAGATTTATTAAGTTATATTCGCAACGTCAAAGAAGAAGAGCAACGCATTGACAAAAAACTTGAATTTGAAAAACAATTCGAGTCCACCGTACCCTACTACAACCTCTCCTCATACACCAACGTATTCATAAACGACTCAATCTCCGACTTTTTCGCAGACATACCCGATACCGCCGCTATTCGTGACTTATTCGGTGACGACAGTGATATTCTTATTCTCCCTTCTTAGTTTTTTAGTTTTCTATTAGTTCCTGTAATTCACACCTCTCGAAGTTCCCTATTTCTTTTTATAGTTGGCTCTCTTTAGGCTTTGGTTTGACTGTATATAAAAAAAGCACCCTGTTCGGGTGCTTTTTTTAAGTGTACGGGGTTGATATTTATTATCGTGAACGGAAATTTTAAATTACAGAAAAAACTATTTATTTAAATAATCATATTTTTTCAATCTTAGAATAAGACTTGAAAGAAAAAAGAGAAAAATTCCAATACTGATATTCATTATTAAATTTCCCCAATTGATTGTTTCAGAAATATCATTTCCGGAAGAAACAATCATAATCGGAATAAATCCAAAATATTGATTATAAACGTGAACATCTGTATTTATCCCGATAAACCAATCTACACTATCAAAACAACCGTTAACAGCCATTACCACACAACAAAAACTAATTGTAAACATTAAAAAAAGTATGAAAGAAATAATATAACTTGAAAATTTATTTTTAAAAAATCTAACCAAAGCAATTATAATTACAAATATCGCAATACCTGAAAATACGGAAAATAATCTACTTGAAATTAAATAAATTATCCCCTCAAATTTGCTGTCCGAATACATAACAGCAGTTTGATATAATCCGTTTTCACCGAATAATGTTTCCAAAAGAGTTGTCAGCCATAGCAACATTACTCCCACCGTATATGCAATACTTTTTGCTAATATTATTTTAATTTCATCAATCGGAATCATTAATGAAAGAATATTTTTTCCTAAATATAAATCATTATATAAATCAACAAAAATGTAAATCACAGCCAAAGTGAACGCAATCATTAAGTAAAAAGGACTGATTAAATTCCCCACAATGCTTAGATTTTGTATTTGTGAAACTAAAAAAATAGCGATATTTACAAAAGATAATCCAAAAAAGAAAAACAAATGTCTTTTTAGTTCTATTGAAATTTGTTTAAGCAGCATTTCTGATTACCTCCTTAAATAAATTCTCTAAATTCATTTTATGCTTTTCTTTTAATTCTTCAACATTTCCGCTTAATAACAATTTTCCGTCTGAAATTATGATGACATCATCAAATAAACTTTCGACATCATTAACTAAATGTGTGCTTATCAGCATTGATGCATTATCTCTGTCGATGTTATTTTTTATTGCTTCAATTATAAAATCTCTGGTCAGTGGGTCAACGGCAGCCAAAGGTTCATCAAAAACAAAGAGTTTTGCTTTTCTTGATAAAGTCAATGCCATATTTATTCTTTCCTGCATACCTTTTGAGCACGAGCGTATTTTTTGTTTTTCAGATATATCCATTTCTTTGATTAATTTTTTTGCTGTTTCTTTGTTGAAATCTTCAAAAAAACAATTAAAATAATCTATTGCGTCGCTAACCGTAAACCACTGATATAAAAAATTTTTATCCGGCAAATATGCAGTTAATGATTTAGTTTTTGAAGTTATTTTATTGCCGTTTAAGAGGATTGTTCCGCTGTTTTGATGTATTAATCCGGCAATAATTTTTATAAATGTAGTCTTCCCGGCACCGTTAGGTCCGAGAATACTTACAATTTTACCTTTCGGAATTGTGACAGAAATATCTTTTAAAGCTTGAAATTTTCCGTAAAATTTATTCAATGAATTTGTTTCTAAAAGATTCATAATTTTACCTCCTGGTTTAAAACATTTTCTTAATTATACTGCAACACTAAGAAAAAGTCAACAAAAAACACCCTGTTGGGTGCTTTTCCATATCCAATTAACCCAATGTCAACTAAACCGCCAACTACAAAAAGAAATAGAGAACTTCGAGAGCCGCCGTCACAGGAACTATCAGAAAAGTGAAAAGAAAAAAAATAACATCTTTGTCAGGCATTTAT
>JAISIJ010000034.1 GCA_031262245.1 Oscillospiraceae bacterium
TTTGCTTTTTAAAATTAAAAGCCAAACGTTCGCTTTGCCCAACTTTTGAAAGTCCTTTAGCAATAGCATTGGACGGCTCGGAATCATAGAGCATCGAATTTTCTTTTCTTAATTCAGTAAAAACTTCTTCAATAACAGGTTTAACGAAATCCATTCTTGATGCTGAACCGGTAAGGAAGATTCTGCTTAAATTGACTCCTGCTTCTGCCATTTGAAACTTAACGTCACGCATAAAATTTTTAAATGCATCAACGTAATTTAAATTTCCCAGTTTGTGGTATTCATTTTCAGGTAAATTTGTGTATTCTTTTAAAATAGGTGCAATCGGACGTTTTAAAATATCGTTAATAAGAGTATCGTAAGAAATCCGAACCGAACTATTTTCAACCAATATGTTTGTACGACGCTTGTTTGGGTCACTTGTTGAACTGAACAATTTTTCTTTTGCAAATCGTGAGTTAATCAGAATAGCATCATATATGCATTTATTTTCATTTTTCAACTCTTCTATATATTCAACATCATTAACATTTTCAAAAAAGTATTGAAATGCAATAATATAATCTATACATCTTGCTCCTAAATAATTTCCTGTTTCATTACCGAAATCAATTGGATTTTTGGCAGCTTTGTACATAACTGAAATATCTATTGTTGAAGAACCGAAATCCACCAAACCGATATATTCATTTTCGGTAAATTTCAAACCATATTGGTCTTTAACGTAAAGAAGAGCAGCGCGAGATTCCGGATAAACATCTAAATACATAGGCAAATCTAAATAAGTTTTTTTACCCAACATAGAGCTTCTCAACATTGCCTCATAAACTAATTTATCAAACGAATCCCATTTTGTAGGATGCCCTATACAAAATCGAATACTATCAGCTCCTACCAAATATCCTCTTGCATTTTTAATAAAATCGTTATCTTGAAGTATAGCGTCAACAAATTGAGTCAATTTTTCAAGGTAAATTCCGAAATCCGGTGAATTAAATTCAGGTTCATCAAGTAAGTGATTAATATCATTTGTACCTATGGATATAAGTTTAAGTTTACGTTCTTCTGTAACATCCAAAATATGCGAAGGTCGTCTTTTAAAATTAATTGAAACTTCCTCTACATCATCAATATATTCTGATACCACTTCTGCAAAAGCAGTTTTATTATCTTTAGTTGTTGCAATAATTGTAGCCATAGCTTGTCCACAAGCAGATTTTCCCGGCATTGTTGCAAGTCCGATATCCTTATTGCCGGATGTAGAAAATGCAACTATAGTTTCGGCATCACCAATATCAAAACCGATAGTTACTTGGTTTTCTGTTATATCATTTCTCATAAATATACATCTCCTAATATTGTAAGTTTGCTGATAAACATTGGAAACTTTTACGCAGAATTTTCGCCACAATAGCTAAAACAAAAAATCCAAAAGTTTAACAGTAACATATTAAATTTCTATGAATTTATTGTCATTATATTGAAGGTTCCGTTTATAAAAGGGTCAGTACCAAATTTTATAAGTGCAGGAGAAATAATACCTGCGAATTTTTCTTTTGAAACTTTATAGACATTAAAAAATTTCTTATTGTTTTCATAATCCCAGCAAACTGTTATATCATTATTCTCAAGCAACATAGATAAAAGTTTATTTTCAGATATATCATAATCCGGACCATTGGCTTTTAAAAAACCTTGTATATCGCTGAATATAGTTTCTATATGTGCTATCTCTTCAGCAGAATCACTTGTTTTTTCATTCAATTGATTACTTTTATCTATTAACTGTGACTGTACCGCATTTAATTTATTTTGAGTTTTGTTTTCTTGATTTTTTAAATCTTCAATTTTATTTACCATATCTCGTATTTTTTCATCAACATCGGAAAGTAAAGAATTAAATTTGTTTTCATCATACATAATGAATGAATTTAATTTTTCATCGTCATAGTTAGAACCTTTTTTCTCTGACAATCCGAAAAATTTTAAAATATGTCCTATAACAGAGGTATCTTTTTTATATAAATTTGAAAAAAATTCTTCCATACGTTCTCTGTCTAGACGAGTTGTTTTAATAGCCTTAATTAAATATTCCTGCATTTCTTTAGATTCGGAAACAGAACTTAAAACAGAACGATAATGATTTTCAATATTCAGTATAGTATTTTTCTGTAACATACTTTCTTTGTATGCTCTATTTTCTTGTTTGTGGTTAAATTGCTCCTTGTTGTTCATAATAACAACTCCTTATTTTAATAATTAGTTTTTTATTTTACCAATAGTGTTTGTTTAGCCTTTTTACAGTCATCATCTATGCATAAGTTTTTTATATTAAGATAATAGAAAATTTTGCAGGCAACTATCTCAAAAAAGGCTCTAAAAACATAACAGATATTTTCAATAATATAACACAAAAGATTATGTGCGTGTTCCATAATAAGAAGAAAAATTAATCACTTCGAAATACGCTTTAAATCAAAGAATTTAAGTATTTTTATTTCTATGTATTTAATGAAAAGTTTGAGATTTTTATACCTTATTATAAGTAAAAAGAGATCTAAATAGAGAAAATAGTTTACTTGTGATTATGGGATATGCGTACGAAAAGCTAAAATTCACATTATATGTAAAATATTCAACCTCACCCTGTCAAGGTTTGTCGAAATCCACCTCACATATACATTATAATCCTTTTAAAAAACAATGTCAAGAGTTTTTTTGTAAATTTTCAATTAATAAATACATCATTTGGGTTAAATTTACATATGAGAAATTATTCATATTTTATTATAACATATCTTCTTGAAAAAGTCAATAGGTTTTTCAAATTTTTTCGACTTTTTTTGAGAAAATTTTTCAAGGTTAAAGATGAACCGACACAACGCCGTTGTAAAATTGTGGATTTTGTGTTATAATAATAGTTAATATGGTCAGAAATCTGGTCAAAATGAAGGAGGAAATCCAATGAGAATGGCAAGAAATATTTATCACCGCAAAGACGGACGTTTTGAGGGGCGATATGCAGACGGATTTAATGCAAATGGAAAGCCAAAGTATCGCTCTGTTTTCGGAAAAACATACAACGAGGTTAAGGATAAACTGGAAAAAGCGAAGAGTGTTTCTATAAATTTATGTTCGCCAACGGCGAAAAAATCCACAGTTATATGGGCAGTTTCGGAATATTTGAACGAATTAAAAATGCGAATCAAGCCCTCCACGCTTGGCATTTACAGCAGATATCTCGAAACCTATATCACACCATATTTCGGAAACACTCGCTGTGATAAGCTCACAGCAGATATTTTACAGAATTTCGCAAATAGACTAATCGAAAACGGATTGTCGGTAATTACCGCACAATCCGTTTTTAATTTCTTAAAATCAGCTTTATTCGCCGAAAAAGAGTGCATATTCGATGTAAAATTTCCAAAACAAGTAAAATCCGCTACAGAGTATCTTTCGGTAAATGAACAAAAACGCCTTGAAAAGGCGGCAAAAGACCGTGGTTCGACCGATTATATCGCCGTTATGGTGTGCCTTTACACGGGAATTAGAATCGGCGAACTTTGTGGGCTGATGTGGAGCGATATTGATTTTGACTGCAAATTACTTCGTATTAACCGTACAATTCAGCGTATTCGTTCGGACGGAGAAAACAAAACGGAAGTTGCTTTTTTAACCCCTAAAAGCACCACATCAGCAAGAGAAATTCCGCTCCCCGATTTTCTTCTCGAATTGCTCCGAAAACACCTCTTAATCACCGATGGTGAATATGTTTTAAACTACAAAAACAAGCCCATTGAACCACGGACTTTACAATATCGTTTCAAGCGAATTTTACAATCCGCCGATGTTAAAGATGTCGGATTTC
>JAISIJ010000035.1 GCA_031262245.1 Oscillospiraceae bacterium
TTATCTTCGTCTTTCCTCTCTCGGTTTCGCAAATTATCCTATCATAACATAAGAAGAAAAGTGAGTCAAGTGAGAATTGGAAAAAAGGTTAAATCCACTCACTTTCGGGAAGAGCCAAATAAATACGGCGAAATTGATCCCTATATGGCTTATTTAATTGACCTCAAGGAGCATCATAAAATGCCGATTTTAGTCTCTGAATATGGTATGTCAAGTTCGCGCGGACTCAACCATGTGAATAGGGTAACGGGATATAATCAAGGGCATTTGACCGAACAAGAACAAGGCGAAATGGATGCACATCTTTTCCGCGATATTGTCGATGCGGGCTGTGCCGGAGGAATGGTTTTTACATGGCAGGATGAATGGTTTAAGCGAAGTTGGAACACAATGGATTTCAACACCGAATCAGGCAGACCATACTGGTCGAATATCGAAACATCGGAACAGATGTATGGGCTTATGACCTTTGACCCGGGCTTCGGCAAAACCCTTTGGCAAACCGACGGAAATATAAATGAATGGGAAAACGAAACGCCGCTTCTGTCGGACAGCGGAGTTGAGGTTAAGGTTGATTCAGATGAGCGGTATATGTATTTTCTTATTGACGATAAAGATATGAATGCAAGCGATAAATACATAATAGGCATTGATACTATAGAAGAACAGGGCAATAATTTTTACACAGACAAGGGAGTGAATTTCCGAAATTTCAATGACTTTGCGATAATGATAAGTGAAGAAGATAATCAAATTTATGTTGATTCATACTATGATTCGTATATTAAGCGATATATTAAATCAGGAACGGTTAAAGACCGTCCGGGTGAAGATAACGAAAACGGGAAAAACACAGGTGTGTTTAATCAAATTAAGTTGTTTAACAGCAGAGCACTTTATTTCCCTGTGACCCATGAACAAACTCCCTCACAGATTTTTGTTACAGGCAAGCTCCGCGAGGGAAATTCAAATCCCGAAAGCGAGAATTTCGATTCGCTTGCGGATTTTTACCGCTCCGAAACGACGATAGAAATCCGCATACCGTGGGCTTTACTTAATTTTTCCGAACCAAACACCTCTCGCATAATGGACGATTTCAACCAGCGTGAATATTTTGAACTTGTATCAATTGTTATCGAAAATGTCGGAATTGAAATTGTTAAGCAAAGCGGCAACAAAACGGTGTTTTCAGGTGTCGGAAGTTATAAGCTGAATCCGTGGGGGGAATTCCCGGGCTACAACGAGCGGCTCAAAGAGTCGTACTATATTATGCAGGAAACATATGCGAAATATTGAGTGCTTTCAGAATAAGAGAACAAGAACCTTTATTATTTGTATGCTATTTGTATGTAGTCGCGGCTATCGCATTGATTAATATAAAAATGAAACCAAAAATTTACACAATCGGTTATGCTGGGTTTTCGTTACCTGACTTTATAGAAGAAATTAAAGCGCGGCAAATTACCGCGCTTATTGACGTTCGGAGCATTCCGTATTCGAAGGCATATTCCGATTTTAACAAAGAAAATCTAAATAAAACGCTTCGCGAAAACAACATAATCTATCGAAATTATGCGAAAGAATTCGGCGCAAGAAGAAGCGAGAGCGAACTCTACACGGGCTCAAAAGTGGATTTTCAGAAAGTCGCCGCTTCCGAAATTTTCAAAAACGGCATAGAAAAAATAAAAGCGGGAGCATCTCTCGGCTACGTTTTTGCTCTGATGTGTTCCGAACGTGACCCGGCGTTTTGTCATCGTGCTGTTTTGGTTGCGAGGGCTTTTTCCGACCGTGGCTTTGAGGTTTTTCACATTATCCGCGGCGGTTCTGAAATTTCTCAAATCGAATTCGAGCGGTGTTTGACCCACTTTTATTTTCCCGAAACAGAGCAAGTAACATTCCTCACGCAGGCTCTGACGGCAGAGCAGAAAATATACGCGGCGTATGAACTAAGAGCGGGAGAGGTGGCGTATACACGCAAAAAGTCTTAGAGAACGTCTGTTTTTACTATTATCCGAAAATTCACACTAAAATTGTAAATTTATGTTGAAATTTGGGGAGATGTATGGTATAATTAATTAAGTGAAGTATATTTTAGCGAAACACAATATGGTAGGATTTAAAATGAAAAACAAAACAAAGGTTAACCAACTTACAATTGATAGTTTTAAAACGCAGATGAGTACCGTGTTCTATACGCAAATAATTATGGTGATTATTAATATATTTATTGCTTTTGTTCTTGAAAGTGAGTTTGAAAATGTTTTTTTAAAATTTGTAATTGCTTTGTTTTTACAGATTGCTGTTTTTAGTTTAATATTTATTATGTCCTATAAAGGGATAGATAAAATGCTAATGATTAGTGCCTTAATTGAAGATGGACAGTATAAAAAGGCTTTAGATTTGATAGAGAAAATAAGAATTTCCGAAAAAACATCAACAGAAAATCTTTTAAAATCATATAAATATGAGGGCGATGTTTACAAAAAGCAACAAAAACTTGATATAGCCAAAATTACATATGAAAAAGCCCTTAAAAACGGAAATAAGGAACTGATATTTAATTGGAGTTGGGAAGTATATTATGCAATTGCTCAGATATATAAATCAACAGAAGATCATTATTCCATATCAGCAGCTGAATATTTAGAGAAAGTTTATCACCATAGAACACTATATGAGTTTGAAACTGAGAAATTTAACTTAGAAACAGTTATACAAATTGTTGAGATTTATGAATATCGCGAAAGCACAAAATATAAGGTTGATTTATGGCTTTCTCGTGAATTAACGCTTAGAGAAAAGCTGCTGAAACCGAGTGTTCGTGAAGCAGCGAAGAAATACGAAGAAGAAGGGGATATAGAAGCCGCCGATAAAAATCTGGAAGCGGCTTTGGCGAAATATCAAAAAGCCCTTGATATATTAGTGCCGGAGCTCAAAAAAGATAATATTTATCTCACATCGATTTATATAAAAATATTAGAAATATATGATCCTAATGAAATAAATATTGAGGTACACAAAAAACACAACAGAATAGTTGCAAATTTAATTAATATGCGAAAAATGCACAGTGAGTCGGAAAATAATGACGATGCAAAATTACTTAATTTACAAAAAGAATGTTTTGAAAATCTGCTTCCGAAATATGGAATTTTCATAATAAATTTTAATAATTATTTAAAAAACAGCTATAAAATTATATTGTTCAGTGTTGAGAAAAATACAACTTTATTTGCCGATTACAACGCATTTACCGAGAAAGTTCGAATAATGCAGGAAAGCTGTAATACAGCAATCTCAATAATTCAACAACAAAATTTATCGGAAGAAAATTTGATTAAGTTGGCAGGTTTTTATTGTGGTTTAGGCGATAGTTATTTATTTTTTGATTTATCCGAAGACACTGAAAAATCTCGTTATTATTACGATTTGGCTTTGCAATGCCTTGAAAAGCTTGGTGAGAATAATAGATACAGTGAAGATATTGCAGGTATTTATTATAATATTACAAACTCTTTCAGCACAGTAGGAAATTTTGAAGAAGCAAAGAAATTATTGATTAAATCAATGAAACTATTACCGAAAAACCGAAAAAATCCTGATACTTTCAATTTTGTAATATCTGCACTAAATGATTTTTTTGAAATAACAAATAAAGATCCCGCTTGCGACTTCAATATGTTTTTGAGAAAAAACGGCATTTCTCCTATAACTGATAAAAAACTTGCCGAAGCGAAAGAATATTATAAAGAAAGGGATTATTTGAGTCAAGTTAAAAAAATTAAAAACGGACGTAAAAATATAATTCAAAATGAACTAATTGCAAAATATAGGGAAGAGTCGAAATCTGTTATACAAAATACTCGTAGTTATCAAAATGAAATTCTAATGTCTTCAAAAGAAAAGGCGATTAATCCACAGAATGAACTTAATGACTTAACTATCAAACTAGATAAATTGGCAGAAAAATATACAAATTTGATAGATGACGAAGAACATAATAACTATTTAGACAAACAAAATGTTTGAATCTAATAAATACAAATATTGTTAATTCTTTTAATAATTAACTTGCAAGTTACAAGTTTTATAAACACCGTACAGAAAGCCTGCCAAGAAGCAAGTAATGGCAAACTTGAAGCAAAAATCGTTCAAGACAAGGAATTCAATGACGGAATATCGGATAAAATAAAAGCCGAAATTCGGACAAGTAAAGCTGTAATCGCCGATTATACATATGAAAATCAAGGCGTTTACTTTGAAGCCGGATATGCTGACGGTCTCGGTATTCCGCTTATTCGGTTTTGCGAGGAGAAATGGGCATTAAATAAAAAAGGTAGCATTGAAAACGCCGTTCACTTTGACGAGCGGCACAATAATCTTATTGTATGGAAAAGTTTTCCGGATTTAGAAGAACGGCTAAAAAATAGGATAAGAAATATTTTATTATAAGGAGAATTAAAGGAAGAGGTGTTTATGGAAAAAGCAAAAAAGCTTGAGATATTAGATGATATAAAGTTTACTCTATCCAAATGTAATTACGGCAAAAAATATATAGTTGATGATTGTGAAATTCGATTGGTAACATTTATTGAGAAAAATTCAATTTCAGATAGATATATTAAACAAATGGAAAATATCAAATATTCATTATCTTATCGCGTTGGTTCTCATCAACGAAGGATTGAATATTGGGAAAAAGGCGTAACGCAGTTAATATCAATAATCGAATTAATAAAATCCGAAATCGAATTATATGATGATGAGAAACCGATAAAAGAAAATAGCCCTGAAAAAAACCATTCATTTAGCCCTGATAAAATCTTCATAGTTCACGGTCACAATGAAACGATGAAATATGCTGTTAAAGATGTCCTAACCTCTTTACGTTTAACACCAATTATTTTTCACGAAGAACCTAACCAAGGTAGAACTATAATAGAAAAGCTTGAATGGTTATCGGAAGATGTCGGCTTTGCAATTGTCCTTTTATCCGCCGATGATGAAATGAAAGACGGTAAATTTCAAGCAAGACAGAATGTTATTCTTGAATTAGGCTATTTTGTTGCCAAACTCGGTCGCGAAAATGTTGTTGCACTATATGACACTTCAAAAGAAGTCGTTATTCCTTCCGATATATCGGGCGTTTTGTATGAGCCTTATGAAAGCGCAAACGGTGCGTGGAGGACAGA
>JAISIJ010000037.1 GCA_031262245.1 Oscillospiraceae bacterium
CATATTCGTGAATACAGGTATGTTTTTAGCTCTGTAGAGCCTTTGACGGGCGAAAATTTCTTTCTGATTATGCCATATTGTAACACGATTTGTATGAATATGTTTTTTTTAAGGAATTATCTGGGACATACCCTAAAGATACCATAATTTTGGTTTGCGATGGGGCTTCTTGGCATAAATCTAAGGCTTTGGTGTCCCGGAAAATATTATTATCCTCCATATTCCGCCTTATACTAATCTCCGATTAAAAGACTTAAAAAGTCTTTTAATCGCCACCGACGAAGTCGGCGGAAATTCGCCTATGGCGAATTTGAGATAAACCGTGCAACACTAATATCCCATAAAAACCTTTTTCAATGGTTTTTATGGGATATTAGTATTATATGATGTGTTGTCGGTTTTTGTCAAAGCTTACAACGCTTTTGGTGTGGCTAAAATGAAATTTAGAAAAAATCGTAATCCTAATTCCCGTGAACTCCCTATTTCCGTTCTTGATTTTCTTTAATCAACGCTGTTGCCACATCTTTTTTTCAAAAACCCCTTGACAGAAAACAAAAAATATGTTATAATAATACTATCTGTTTTTTAAAGATGTCGAATAACATCTTTTTGTGGTGTTTTTTGGAGTAATATTATCGATTTTTGATTGTATTTGTATTTTTTTGACATTTTTGCTGTTTTTTATTTTATTATAAAGCAGATATGTATAGTATGTTTTTGCTTTTAGACATACATGTTATTTTGTTTCTCCAAATAACATAAATTTCCATTTGGCATATTATATATTAAATACATACCAATTTATTCCATTTTACGTAATGTCGGTTTGGCATTAAGAACATCAACTTTTTAGGAGAATTGTAAATAATGATACCCATAAAATTAATTTCGGAAAATGTAACTACTAAATCTCCGTCCAAGGACACCCATCTTAATATTGATTTACTCAATATCTTTTGTGAAGACAAAGAAGATAAAGAAAAAACAGATTATTATAACAGCTTTATGGATTCGCTCTATAAAGTTATTAGTCTTGATAAATATCATCTTGTCGTGTGTGTCGCAAAAAAAGGACTTGTTGTTTTCAGGGCTTTTATGAAAAAAAGACATAAGAAAAATGGATTTGAATTAAAAATTCCGATGATTAATACCAGAACTCTTTGCAATTATTTTAAACCGTTACTAAAAAAAGAATTAGAAAATAATCACGTCTCTGAAGAATTGAACGAATATATTGAGTTTTTGAATAAAAAAAGCTCAAATAGTATAACTGTGCAAAATTTCAAAGTGCTGGTCTTTGACGATACCTTAAATATGGGCAGAAATGCGTATGACTGTTTTAAAGCGTTAGAAAGACGAGGCATAAAAGCTGAAAACATCACTTACGCTTCCCCTACAATAAATGTGTCTGTTTTTGAAAAATCAAGTAAAAATAAGCTTTTTTTTGATCTTGCAGAATATCAAGAAACCCAAAAAACTATTTTATACGCAAAGGACAAATCCAATACTGTTAATAAACGTGTATCTGACTTGTTTATTCCGGATCCTGATACTATAAAAAATTATTTAAATCCTTACTCTTCGCTTGGATTTGTGGACAGCGGAGAGATTATTTCACGTGCTTACCAAATGAATCAATTTGCTCACATTACCGACATTCCCTACACAGCCTACTGCTCGTACGCCAAAAGTAAAGAGAAAATTTTTAATAAAAAAATTCGTGAAATTTTGGAGAATCCCGAAAATATAAACTTAAAATATCCCGTGTTTAAAATTCGGGAATTGGACGTCCAAGTGTGCAGTACGGTAGGAATAAAATCATATGTGGTAATCTTAGATTTTAACATTGCTACCGGAGCTTATGCCGGGATAAGAGTATTCGACAATCAAAAAAAAGAATGTATAACATTTTTTGCTTTTGTTACCCAACAACCTTTTGAAAGAGCGGACTTAAAAGACGAGTATTTCCGTTTTTTCGGAGAAACTGATGGTAAAGAATTAATTGAAAAAAAATCTTTCATTACAAAAATAAGTGACAATGATAGTTTGTGGATGAGTGATTATCGAAAAGATAAATCTTATTGCAAAGGTTGTTGCAAAGATAATGATGGAAAATGTGATAAAAACTGTGAAAGCGAAGTGGAAAACTGTGAAGATTCATATTTTCAGTTAAAAGCTTTTCTTGAATCTGCTTCAAGACGTTTAATGAATTTAAAAACAGCACTTTTACTTTGGGATTTTTTCAATAAACTAAAAGGAACTATCGAGTTAGGAAATAATGGTTGGCACGATGCTCTCATAGATGACTTAACAAAATGCGTTTCAAGACAATTTTTTCAGTTTGATTATATTAACAATAAAAAATCAAAAGATGAAAACTTTAAAAACGAAAAAAGAAATGAATTAAAAGCTTTTTTTGAAAACACGTATAAAAATCTTGGAATAGAAAAAGACCTTAACAACTTACTTCATTATCGTGATTTTGCGGATAGTTCTGTCAAATTTCCTGTTGATTTGCCAGAAGACCTTTTTGAAAATTACAGTTTCAAATGCCATCCGAATGACGACGGAAAGTCATATGACGTGCTTGACAAATATGTTGAAAAATATAAACTTTCTGCTCCGAGAAAAGACAATACTTCCGAAAATTATTATCTTAGCTTCAGACAGGAATTCGGTGGCTTTTTTAACGATTTAAACAATAAAGATGTTACCGAACACAAACTTCCTCCTTTTCCTGTTTGTCGGCTTATGCAAAAGGTAATAAAAAGAGTTACGGGTAGAGATTTCAAAGAATTAGATGAAAATAACGAAAATGATAAGGCTATTATTTTCGATTGTATTTCTGCGTTAATTGCTATTACCGAAGACGGGTTTGCCGGAACTGTTTCGTATATGGAACCTTATAAAAGCTCTTTTGATTTAACAAAAGATGGTTTTTATCTTGTTAATTGTGCACAGCACGGTGAAAGTTCTATACAAACAAACAAGGACTATTTTAGTGATTTCCAATGTCTGAATGAATGTTTAGAATTAAATTTAACAAGAATGAGAATGAAAAACGGAGATAAACAAAAATACTATGAATTTTTAATCGAGGCAGTTTCAAAAGAAATCCAAAAATTCAAAAGAGAAAATGAACAAAACCCGAACTATGACAAATTTATAAATTCTGAAAACGGAATCGATAAATTTCTGTATTGTATTAATTCTACCTTTAATGTTGATGTTAATGCACCGCAGTACGATTTATGCAGTAACACAATACTCCGCAGTATTTATTTTATTGAAGATTCTGTTGAAATGCAAAAACAGAAATTTGGTTTTGATTTTAATAAAGATAAAAATGTTATCGGATTCTTAAATAACATCATTGATATTTATTATCAAGAAAGTTAAAATTTACAGGATGGTGTTCTATTTATGTCAAATCTTAGTTTTATGGAAAAATGCATCGGAATGTATAACCAATATGAACAATATGAAATTAAACGTCCGCATCTCGTACTTTGGTGTGCAATAAGATGGGGTTGTGTGTATGAATTGTGTAGTAAAAAAAGCAAGTGGGATTTTTATTCTAGACATCATAACGTGTATAGTTTAAATAGCATGGAAACTTTATTTATTGAAAGTTTTGAGAAGTCTGAGTTTTTAAAACTCATTTTTCCATATATGTTGATTAAAAAAGAGTGGACTATAAGTAACAATAATCTTTTGGAAATCTATATCAAAAACAATGAGGACGTTAGCAATCTTTTTGAATCCAATTTTCTGAAAAATTTAATTACCACAAGCGACTACGAAAATATAATATTACCTAATTGTAGTGAAAAGATTTTAAGAGATTTAAAGGAAATTTTTTCTGAAGATAATAAATCTTTATTAATTGGCATTGAAGGGACACCCCAAGGGAATAAAACTTCTTTTCATTCTCGTCCGCTTTTAACTGCGATATACAATTTGTTAAATGACAAAGAAGAAGCAAGGAAAAAACACACAGTTAAAAGTACAGAATGATGTAGTAAAATCCATACATTAGTATCTTATGCTTATTTGGTATATAATAAAATTTAGCCGTACATTATGTGGTGATGGATATGTTGTTTTTATAATTTATTGGATTTAACTTATTTTACGAGTCAATTATCTGACAGAGAAGTATACGTAAGCTTTTCGTTGTATTAATTATTTTGTCAACATTCCCTAAATTTAAGTCCCCTTTCTTAGATTAAGAAAGGGGACTTTTGTTTTATGGCTCATTATTCATTATACCATTGCTCATTGTTCATTGCTCATTGTTCATTGTCGGCGACAGCCGACCAGTATAATCCTCAAGGCAGAGAAACGAGTTGGGGCAAAAATTGCTCTTCAAATAGATTTTGAGCTAAAACCTACAAAAAGCCCCTATTCTTTTATTTTGAACAGGTACTTTTGTTTTATGGCTAATTATTAATTCTTAATTATGAATTATTAATTGTCGGCGATAGCCGACCGTCCCCTCCCCATCCTCCCCCATAAAAAGAAAAACGTAACAAAACAGGTAAACTTGTGTAAAAGAACAGGGGCTTTAATTTTTATGGCAATTGCCAATTATACAACATTCTTCTAAACTAAAGCTATCGAAAGAACAGAAATGTCCGCCGGCGAAACGCCGGAAATTTGTGCGGCGGCGGCGAGGGTTGTGGGGGCGTGTTTTTGTAATTTTTCTACCGCCTCAAGTCGCAAACCCTTAATCCGGGAATAGTCGAAGTTTTGGGGGATTTGTCGGGATTCAAGCTTTTTTTGTTGGTCTATGCGGAGTTGTTGCTTGGAAATATATCCCTCGTATTTTAAGTCTAATTCTACCTGTTCTTTTACATATTTGT
>JAISIJ010000445.1 GCA_031262245.1 Oscillospiraceae bacterium
GAAGAGAAACGGAACTCGCCGATTTATTTCTGGGGATTAGGATATAATTGGCAAACACTGTGTTCTTATTTCAAGGTGCTGGGCATAAACCTTGAAGAAGAGGCTGAGGGGCTTATCGATATAAAAAACGGATTAAACCCCGATGAGGTTAATTTCACTCAGAATGATTTGGTATTTATAGTTGCAAACGTTGCAACTGCCTATGCAACCGAATATCTTGCGGGAAAAGGTCTTCGCATTGATACGGATATAAAAAGCAACTACTGCCTGTTTGAATTAGTGTTACGGAAGATATTCTCTCCGTCTGTTTCTCTGCGGAATAAGCACCGAAGCGAACGCTGTTTTATCGTCTGCAACGGTCCGAGTATTGAAATGGACGACTTAGATAAAATTGCCGAAAGTAACATTGTCAGTTTCGGAACAAATTACATTTATAAAATATTTTCGCAAACTGCTTGGCGACCGGATTATTATACTCTTTCCGATACCATTCTGATAAGGCAGCTCGGCGAAATTGATAAGACAGTCACCTGCCCGAAGTTTATTAATCTTGACGGAGCCGTGCTTGCCGACGGTATAGAATATGACAATGCTTATTTTTATTCTACCAACTTGAAGGAAATTTATTTGATGAATACGATTAAGCCATCGGTAGGAACTGAAATGCACAATCTTTCGGCAGGGTTTACGGTATGTTTTTATATGTTGCAAATAGCGTTTTATTTGGGGTTTAAAGAAATTTATATTATCGGTTGCGATAATACGTCTTATCATCAATCAGCTAAGCATATATATGATAATAATAACAGTAAAAAAATTTTTACCGTAACCGATTTCAGCAATGAAATGAATTTGCAATTCAGTGCCGCAAGAGATTATGCCGAAAAAAACGGTATTGAAATATATAACGCCACAAGAGGTGGTGAATTAGAAGTATTTGAAAGGATTGATTTTGATGAAATACAATTTTAGAGACTTGATTAGTGAATTTATTCCGCCCGAGAAGCAAAATTCACCGATTTATTTCTGGGGATTGGGTGAAAATTGGGAAGAACTGAAAAAAAAATATAAGGTATTGGGTATCAATCTTGAAGAAGAAGCTGAGGGGCTTATCGATAAGAATAAAGGAATAAAGCCCGACGATTTAAATTTCAACAATGATATGTTAGTCTTTGTAATTTCAACTTCTTATTGTACTGAAATTGATAATTTTTTAATCGAAAAAGGTTTGAAATTAGATATTGATGTATTCCATTTTGTATTGTTGTTTCAGATTGCAGTTGAAAAATTATTTGAAAAATCGATTGCCTGCAAAAATAAACATGACGGCGAAGAATGTTTTATAATTTGTAACGGACCTTCGTTGAAACCGGAAGATTTGCAAGTTCTTCACGAAAAAAACATACCCTGTTTCGGGTTAAACGGTATTTCTAACGTCTTTGAAAAAACCGATTGGCGACCGAATTATTACGTCACATCAAATCCTATTTATCTCAAAAAATTGGAAGAAATAAGCAAAACTGTTAAATGTCCTAAATTTATACTTCTCAATTCTGCCGAAACCGTAAACAATATGTATATTGATGAAAATGTCTTGTTTTTTTATGTGAACAGATTGGAGTTTTCTCTTCACCGGTTGACTAAGCCTACAATAGGCACAGAAATTTACAACCTCAGTCCTACGCATACAATTACACATTGTGCATTGCAAATCGCTATTTATATGGGATTTAAAAAGATATATCTTTTGGGTCTTGACAATAATTTCAAGAATTCTAAAGGAGAAGTGGTTCATTTTTATAAACGTGTTTCGAACCCGAGTTTTGTAATAGATTACGACCTTATAAATGACGAATATCAAGCCGCAAAAGATTATGCCGAAAATAACGGTATTGAAATTTATAATGCCACAAGAGGCGGCGAATTGGAAGTGTTTGAACGTGTCAATTTTGATAAATTATTTTAAAGGAGTAACCCATTATGAACAAAAAAAACGTAGCTGTAAATGCAGCTTTTCATTACTACAAAACGGAGAAATACGAAAGACTTGAAAAAGAAACCGCTACACCCGAATATCTTGAATACCGTAAAAATTGGGTCGAATATCCGAAGACGCAAAATGCACCTATCCCGTTAAACATCGATATCGAACTTACCTCGGCTTGTAATTTAAGATGCCCTATGTGTCCGAGAACTATTTTTTGTGAGAAAAACAAGAAAGACATGAAAGGGTTTATTACCGATGAACTCTTTTACAAAATTATTGATGATGCAGTCAATATCGGAGTTCCGGCTATAAAATTAAATTGGCGTGGAGAATCTACCATTCACCCACACATTATCGAATTAATTACATATGCAAAACAAAAAGGTATAATTGATGTTTTGATGAATACAAACGGAACCACCATGACCGAAGAATTTACCGAGAAATTAATCAAAAGCGGTATAGATAAAGTGTTTTTCAGTTTTGATTCTCCGCACAAAGAAACTTATGAATCAATCAGAGTCGGTGCTCAATTTGAAAAAGTAGTCGAAAACATAAAACGCATTAACAAAATAAAAGAAAAATTAGGCACAGTTAAACCGCTGACTCGCATTTCAAGAGTAAATATGCCCAATGATGACAACGAAGAACTTATGAAAAAAACTATTGAATTGTTCGGTGATGCGGTTGACGGGTATAATTTTCTTTCCTTTTCTGATTTTGCTGTCGTTCCTGATGATGAAATGTTTATTTCCGAAAAAGCAAATTCATTTTTGTGTCCTATGCCGTATCAACGTATTACGGTTTCCTGCTCGGGTAAGGTTTATCCATGTTGTTCTGACACAAAAGAACAGTATTGCATAGGAGATTTAAACACCGACAGCATTATGGATATTTGGACCGGAGAACGCCTGAATAATCTGCGTAAAATGATAATCGACGGTTCTTGGAAAAATTTGGACACATGCAGAAACTGTTTCGCAGCAGCATACCACCAAGATAGAAAAGACGGTTCGATTTAGATATGCCGGATATTTTAAAGGAAAATTATGTCTGAACAAGAATTCATAGATAAATCGTTTGCGGAAGTTTTTTCGAAGCAGAAAGAACTTCCGATGGCATTGTACGGTGTCGGTCCTAATTCAAAGTATATTCTTGAAAGGTTTGCCGATTACAACATTGTCGGACTTTTGGACAACGTCAGAACAGGCGACACGGTTTTCGGTCAGCCTGTTATTTCGCTTGCTCAGGCAAAAGAACTCGGCGTAAGGCTGATAATCATTGTTGCACGTGTCAACAACAAGATGATTATCTATCGCCGAATTAAAGAATTTTGCAGGGAAAATAACATTGATATTTACTATGTTGACGGTGAA
>JAISIJ010000465.1 GCA_031262245.1 Oscillospiraceae bacterium
ATTAAAATCCTCTAAAGCGTTATCTTTTTCTGCATTAACACTCATAAATAAACCCCTTATTTCTTATAAAATAAAACTCTTATTAAAATATACCAAGCCCATTTTACCTGCAACAGCATAAGAAACTAAACAGCTTTTCACACCGTTATACATCTCTATAAAGTAGTGCCAAAACGGCAATTTTTGCATTACCGCACTTAAAACACATACCGGAGAAATGCTGATAAATACTGCAATTATAAAAAGCATAAACACAAACAAGCAAGCTAAACCAAATAAAATCAGTAAACCTGTTATAAAGGATTCAATCCTCGGTTTCATTTTAACACCTCATAATTTTACACAATGTGTGTTCTTTCATAATGTTCTTTGATTTTCTCAAAATCACACATTGTTTCTATGTCTTTAAAAGCACAGCCAATCACGTTTGGATATTTATTTCTGTCTCCATTAAACGCGTATTTCCAACGGATAACCAAACCTTTATCCGTATCCTCAAAATTCAATGCAGGAACAATGAAAATTACATCGGAATAAGCCTTTTTATACCCCTTAAATTCCTCTTCCACTTTTTCAGAAATGCGTATCCAAGCTTCTAAGTAACACTCTTCTTCATTGTAACTCAATTTCCAATCACAAAGAGATGTACCACCACTATACCAAGTTTCCATTTAAAATTTCTCCTTAACTGCAACTTCTCATAGAGCGTAGATTAGCTCTCCACGCTTAAACCCTTTCATTCCATTTTTTCAGTATACCCTCATACAAATCTTTTCTTGTTTTGTAGTTTCTCGGCTCAATAAGCATTTCAAGTCGGCAATTTGCACAACGAATACTTATTATGGAACAAAAAGTATCTCTGCCCTCATCATTCTTTTCAGGTTTTTCCTTAAGCTCAACTTTCTTACCGCAGAAAGGGCAAGGTTTCAGAGTAACCCCTAATTCCCTCAATTCATTCGTTTCCTTTTTTCTACGCTCCGTCATAGCTTGAAAATAAGCATTTCGTGAGTTTTCTTCCGTATACATAATTAACCTTTCAATTCTTAATTAATTTATTATTAACAAAAATACCGCTATTTGTTTTCTTCTTCGAGTTTAACTTTAATGTTCAATTTATTACCGTATCGTTTATCCAGATAGTTATCAAAAAACTTCATAAATTCCATATCTAAATGCGTTCCGATACCCTTCAAAAACATTACCATAAGAGTTTGTATTAACCGAAATTCAACAAGCAAAAATACCCCTGATATAATATAGGCGTAGAACGGAATATCAAAGATATTCAATATTTCCGATAGTATCATTATAAATGTAATTATCAGCATTTCTTCTCTCCTGTAAATCTTTATCCTTAATCTTTTAAAATATAAACATTTTCAAGATTTTTCTCAAATTTTATACTCATATCACAGGGCAAATAAACCTTAACACCTTTAATTTCGCCGTTACCATATGATTCAACCTCAGCATAAGGCATTTCATTTTCGGCAAGTGTTTGTGAAATTTTAGTTACAGATTGCGGATATTTCTCTAATACATTTTTCCTATCCGAATTCACCACAATATAATTCTCACCGTCATCGCCAATCACGAAAATATTATCGGAAACTGCCGAATTCGGGAACTCATTAATCGTATATTTTACCGTGCTTATGTTCACTCCGATATAAATAGTCATTCCAACCCACGCAACAAACACCGCACCCCATACAGCAATAATAATCTTTGTATTACCACTCATTTTTAGCTCCTTTTTCAGTTTTGTTATTAAAAACTGATTTGTCTGGCTAAAAGTCTAATACAAATAAAGATTCTGCTCAAAATCTACTAACGTTTCGCTATCTACCTCTTTAAAAATCAAAACAAAGTAACCGCCTATACCAGTACTCTGCAGAAAATACCCCTCGGCAACAGGCTTACCCTGTATCTGAACACTCGCCTGATAGCCTTTTCTGCCTGCATAAGTAGTTTCGGTAAACTCCGAAATATCCTCAAGTTTAAGCTTTTTTGTACTTAAAAAATCAGAAAATCCATTCTTTACCTTATCAACACTCGCAAAAGATAAGGTTTCTGAATATGCCAAAAGAACCTCTTCACCGCTCGGATATATCGGTATCACGGCATTATCTTCAACACCCAAAGTTACCCCCTCAGGCATATTAAACTTAATTCTGTTATCACTCGTAGAGTACGTTGTCCAACCCTCCGGGCAAGGTGCTATTGTATGCGTGTTTTCGATGTTTTCCTGAAAACCTTTTGTATAACCGTCAACAAATCCTTGTTGGTATTCCTCGCCTTTTAGTGCCGTATAATCAATAAATCTCTCATTCTCTATACCGCTTTTAGCATCTTTTCCGCCGTCAAATAAACCTTTAGCATAGCCTTTTTCATAATCGGTAGGCTCATCCTCCTGTGCCGTTGTAACTTTTTCAGCAATAGTAATGTACCCCTCGGGAATTGTGGTTACTTCTGTAACTTCCGCTGTTACACTCGTTTCAACAGGCTTTTGTGAAGTGTTTTCTGTATTTGCACAAGCACAAAATACCCCTGTTATCGCCGTTAATAACGCTATAATTTTTGTAAATTTTCTCATAAAACCCCTCCGAATTTATTTAGATAATACCCAACTGTATACCAAGTTGAATACTCTTGCACTAAAATTTCATCCCTATGCGAAATAACCGCCGGAATACCCAACAAAGAAAGCTGAATATAACACATATAAACGCTGTTTAAATCAATATCGCCTGCACGAATTAATAATTGATTCTGTGGATTATACCCCTTTTTCAGCATAGTTTTCACATACCCCAACACTAACGCTCCGCCGCCGCAACAAGGCTCGTAAACTTCCGTAAAACCCTTAGTTTTTATAGCATTATCCACAGTTTCTTTGTCAAAAGATAGCTCCGCCATTAACTCGCAAACGTGGGTAGGTGTGAATACCTGCCCGTTTCTATCGTTCGTTAATCCCAATTCAGAGTATAAAATACCCAATCTATCCTGTATTTCGCCATTCTTAAAATCCTCATCAAATTGTTTTGTAAGCAACGCAAACATATCCGAAAGAATATTCATATCTTTACCATATTTTTTCGCAATTGCAAGATAACGTTCCTCACGTTTTTTCCACTCCTCAGATTGTGTCATATGTGTCACGTTACTCAACGCTATTGCAGTCGCTTCACAAAAATCCGTAAAAACCGTATGCGGTCGGTGTGTTCGTGTAAGCTTATCAAAATTATCTTTAAACTCTTTCATTTTTTCTCCTCTTTATTCAAAATCCTCTTTGAGATAAAGGCGTAAAATTCCGCCCTCTTCAATGGGTAAAATCGGCGATGTCATAGATTTATTAAAACTTATGCCGATAACATAAGTATAAGAAAAGAATCGGAGGAAGAAAAATGGTTTTGATAAATTTAAAGTGTCCGTTTTGCGGAAGTGAAGA
>JAISIJ010000039.1 GCA_031262245.1 Oscillospiraceae bacterium
CTGTGTTGTAAGTTTTTGTAAAAGCTTACAACGCTTTTGGTGTGGCTAAAATGAAATTTAGAAAAAATCGTAACCAAAACTCTCGTGAACTACCTTTTTCCGTTCTTGATTTTTTGTAATCAACGCTGTTGGCCACATCTGTAGTATTATTATCATTGCCTGCCTTTGGTCTTAGGAAATGAAAATTTTTTATGCTAAAGGTCTATTACAAAATTTTCCGATTTGTCAAGAGTTAGTTTGAAAATTTGTGAAAGTTGCACAAATTAGCAGGATTTATTTTTTTATATTTGTGCAAATTTTACAAAAAACATTTTTTGTATTGACCTTAACCAAAATTTATGTTATAATTATATGGGGTATTGTAATATATCGGAGGAAACTGTAATGAAAAAGTATCTATCTGCATTAATTTCCATCTCTTTATTCTTGTCAACAGTTACTATTACAACATCGGCGGAAACCGAAACTGTAAATTTTCAAACTGAAAATTTTAGAAATAGTATCGGAATAGCACCAGAACTCCCAGCTGAAATAACTTTACCACTCGCAACCTCCGGGCAATGCGGAGAAAATGCTTACTGGGAATTTGACGGCGAAACGCTTTATATTACCGGAGAGGGTAATATGTGGGATTATGAATGGGTTGAGGGCGAAAATTACGGCTATTTTTCCTCACCGTGGTTCTTTTTGTCGCCGAAATATTTAAGAATAAGTGACGAAATTACAAGTATCGGAGAATCGGCTTTTGCCGATGTATCGCTTTATGCCGCATTTATACCCGATAGTGTTGTTAATATCGGAATGGACGCGTTTTGGAATCCTGAATCTGCAATTATGAGTATGCCGGGATACCCTATGAATATGCCTGTTGTAATTGTTTGCAACGAAGGTTCTGTTGCGGAAGATTATGCCGACGGATACGGAATGAAATATATCACCGAGGAAGTTGAAATATTAGGAAACGGTTTTATAAGCAAAGACGGTAAGAAATTTCTTTATTATAATTCGCAGTTTGACAGAATGGATAATAACCCCGATAAAAACACTTACTATATTATCCCCGACAGCGTAGAGGAAATTTCCGAAAACGCTTTTGAGGACTGTACTTTAACTTATATCCAAATTCCCGAAACGATAAAAACCATTGCTCCAACGGCTTTTACCGATTGTAAATCATTGGAATATCTATATAACCCTCTGAATAACAACTCTGAAATTTGCAAAAATGAAGTTAAGAACGAAAAACTTGTTGTTCAAGAGGAAATATTGTTTACACAAGATTTTTCTGGACTTGTGAGATATTCACCCAATAAACAAAACGAAGAGTATACTATTCCCGATACAGTTACAACAATTGAAAAAGGTGCTTTTGCCCAAAATCAAAACCTTAAATCGATTATAATCCCCGACAGCGTTACAAATTTAGGTGAAATGGCGTTGAGCAGATGTTCTTCTCTTGAAAAAATAACTTTCGGGAACGGTTTAAAAGAGATAAAAAAACGTACTTTTGAGGAGTGCGTAAAATTAGAAATTGTTAAAATTCCATATGGAGTTGAAAAAATCGGCTACTATGCTTTCGGAAGTTGCGGTAATTTGGAATTGGTATTTATTCCCGATACCGTTAAAGAAATAGAGGAAAGTATTTTTTACTCAGATTCGCTTTTCACAAAAATAGTTTACGGTAATAATTTTTACGCAAAAGAATACGCCGAAACAAACGGAATAATGTGCATAGACACAGTTACGGAGGTTGACGGAGTTTATTTCAGCGAGGATATGACAACTCTTGTAAGATACCCGAAAAGTCGTCCTGCAAAAGAATATACAATACTCGATACGGTTTTGACAATAGATAGATACGCTTTTTGTGGTAATACAAATCTCGAAAACATTACAATTCCGAAAAGTGTAACAACTATTGACGAAAGGGCCTTCGGTTACTGTGAAAAACTTCAGTCAATTGAAATTCCCGATAGCGTTACAACTATGAACTCGGGTGCATTTGAGCATTGTTCCGCACTCAAGTCTTTTAAATTAGGGAAAGGTTTGGAAACTTTGCCGGGAGCTGCTTTTTACGGTTGTGAATCTCTTAAAGATGTTGTTATTTTCGGCAATATCAAAAAAATTGATGAAAGTGCATTTAATTGGTGTGCAGAATTAAAAACCGTAATAATAGCCGGAAGTGTCGAGAGTATAGGTGAGTTTTCATTTGCACATTGTAACAACCTTAAATCTGTAAGAATAGGCGAAAGTGTCGAGAGTATAGGGAACAAAGCATTTGAATATTCATATGCTCTTGAGTCCGTAACAATTCCTGCAAATGTGACTTCTATCGGTGAAGAGTCATTTTATAAAATTGACTTAGTTACAATATACGGTTACGACAACAGCTATGTTGCGGATTATGTTAAAAATTATGCCGGCGGAAGTACAATTAATTTTGTTTCAATAGGTGAAAATCCCCCTACGGAACTTGTAAAATTAGTAACATTGAATAAAATGATGTTGGGCGAAACGGAATTAACTCCCGAAACCGAATATCTTTACGATGTTTATCAAGACAGGAAAATTAATGTGCTTGATTTTGCATTTGCTAAAAGAAAACTATTGAGTAGTGTTAATTAGATATAAAAAGGATGTTTGTTATTCTATGAAAAAAATATACAAAAAGACATTATCGCTATTTGCTATATCGGCAATACTTTTAGGTATTGTAAATAATTTTACATTTACTAATGCAAGTGAAATATCTTCCCCTATTGAAGTTGAAAGTAAACGTAGCGAATATGCAAAACATTATTTAAATGCTGACGGAACTTATACTGCAATTATCAATACTAACCCTATCCACTATTTAAACAACAATATTTGGCAAGAAATAGACAATACTTTGGCTTTGAAAGAGGGAAAATACACTAATCAAGGAAATGCATTAAATGTAGCTTTTTCTACACAAACCTCCGTCAAATCATTAACCCAAATTAACACCGAACCAATGATAGATATTGATTACCGAGATTTTTCAATATCTTGGGATATGGTATCTGTAAATAATCAAAATACAGTATCGGAAGAAATGTCGCAATTTACAATTCTTCCGGAAGAAACTACTGATATAAGCTTAAATTCTCAAGCTATCGAAACGGTAATTTCTGAAGATTTCGAGAAGTTAGATTCAAAAGCAAAATATAGTTCAATATATGAGGGTATTGATTTAGAATTTGAAATATTGCCTGCTACTGTAAAAGAAACTATTGTTATTGACAGTAGAGAAGACATTATTGATAAATTTGCTTATTATATTGTTGCAGATGGACTTTCTCTTTCTTTAACAGAAAGCGGAACTATAGAATTTTCTGATAGTGAAGGTTCACCTATATTTATTATGCCAAAAGCTTTTATGTTTGATTCTTCTGATAACTCTGAATATAATTATGATATCGTTACTACTTTGGAAGAATATGCACAAGGTCATCTGATTACTTTTTCTGTGGATATAGAATGGTTAAATGCTGTTGAACGTGAATATCCTGTTATGATTGACCCTACAATTACTTTAAACACTGGTATTGGAGCAACTTATGTTGATGAAGCATATCCATGCCAAAATTTTTATACAAGCTCATTATATTATGTAAACTCCACAAACGGTGCAAGAAAAGAATCTTTTATCACAGCCCCCTCTGATATATCCGGGTTCAGTATATTTAATGAAGTCACAACGGCCTATTGTCGTGCTAAAATTAATTCTCGAGCATCGGGAATACAATACATTAATGTCAATATGGTAAACTCCGCCTTTACGTTAGGTGGAATTCGCTATAATAGTGCACAAGGTATTACAACTACAATTGATGATATGGTTTACATTTCTCCCAATCTCCAACAAAA
>JAISIJ010000045.1 GCA_031262245.1 Oscillospiraceae bacterium
AGTTTTACAAAGCGGGTAATATTATAGTATAAACTGTTTAAATAGGTGTATTTCCTTGATAAACAAGATACTGACTGTAATGTGAGAGGCGTTTGCTTGCTCGCATTTTTTTAATACCATTTTCAGAGAGGTGTATCAATATCAATAATAACAACAGCAAACATCAGCCGCAAATCAACGAGGATATTCGTGACAGAGAATTGAGAATTGTAGGAAGTGACGGCAGTCAGTTGGGGATTATGTCTTCAAAGGACGCTCTTAAACTCGCTTTGCAGCAGAATTTGGACCTTGTAAAAATTGCTCCTATGGCAACTCCTCCTGTTTGTAAAATTATGGACTACGGTAAATATATTTTTGAACAGCAGAAGAAAGACAAGGAAGCAAGAAAAAATCAGAAGATTGTCGAAATTAAAGAAATAAGAATGTCTTCCGGCATTGATAAAAACGACTTTAATACAAAAGTCAATCAAGCTGTAAAATTTCTTCAGGGCGGAGATAAGCTGAAGATAAGCGTTAAGTTTATAAAGAGGGCTATTGCTCACCCCGAATTGGGGACCGAATTGCTCGTTAAATTCGGCGAGGCTGTTAAGGAATACGGAACACCGGAAAAACTCCCGAAAATGGAAGGGCGCAATTGCTTTATGTTCATTAACCCTAAAAAGGTGTAATGTTACGGCAATTCTGTTTGACATTTGCGATACAGCGTAGTTGTTGACTTTGATTTTATTGTCAACAAGTTTTACTGTAATCAGCTTAATATTGTTAAAATACTTTATATATTTGGAGGAAAGAGAAATGGCAAAGATAAAAGTAAAATCCCATTCCGGAGCGAAAAAACGCTTTAAAATTACAGGTACGGGTAAAGTTAAATACCAGCACACAAATAAACGTCACAGACTTACCCAAAAAGATACAAAACGCAAAAGAATAGCGAGATGTGCAGGTGTTGCAGGCGAAACAAACGCACCGTCAGTAAGAAAATTACTTCCTTATAACTAAATCGTTGTTTGGCTTAAAGGTGATACTTCACATTAAAGATTTTTATCATAACACTAAAATTTTGGAGGATATAAAAAGATGGCTCGTATAAAAGGTGCGTTAGCTACACGCAAAAGAAGAAACAGAACTCTTAAGCTTGCAAAAGGCTATTGGGGTTCAAAGAGTAAGCACTTTAAAATGGCTAAACTGCAGGTAATGAAATCCGGTAATTATGCTTATGTAAGTCGTAAACTTAAAAAGAGAGATTTCAGAAAACTTTGGATTACCCGTATTTCTGCGGCTTGCAAACTTAATGATATTAACTATTCACAATTTATGAACGGTCTTAAAAAAGCTAATATAACTCTTAACAGAAAAATGCTTTCCGAGATAGCAATTAATAATCCCGCTGATTTTACTGCTATTGTTGCTCAGGCAAAAGCTGCTCTCTGATTTAAATAAGGTATTACAGGTATGTTAATAACCTCTAAAGATAATAAATATATAAAACTATATCGTACACTTTCGAGTTCTAAAAAAGCACGCCTTGAACAAAGCTTGTTTACACTCGAAGGTGAACGAATAGTCCGCGATAATCCCGATAGCATAAAATATCTCTTTGTAACAGAGAAATATTGTGAAAAATATCCCGATGCGTTTATTATTTCCTCGGAAATTGCAAAGGCAATTGCTTTAACCGAAACCCCTCAAGGCATATTTGCAATATGCAATAAGCCTTTACAGGGCGAAATTCCCGATAGCGGAAAGTTTTTAGTTCTTTGCAATCTCCAAGACCCGGGGAATCTCGGTACTATACTGAGGACTGCGGCGTCTTTTAATATTAGTGCGGTAATTTGTGCAAATTGCTGTGATATATATAACCCTAAAACAATCCGTGCCGCAATGGGTGCGGTTTTTGCAGTACAGATAATACAAACCGATTTAGATGTTATTTTTGAACATTTTAAGGGGTATAATATTATCTCTAATGCGGCTGTTTTAAACGGAGAAAATGTTTTGAATACTGATTTTAAAGGTAATCAGGCAATTTTTATCGGTAATGAGGGTAATGGATTGACAGAGGATATAATAGAACGTTGTGACAGAAAAGTTACTATAAATATCGGCGGTATGGAATCGTTAAATGCCGCAACTGCCGCTGCTATATTTATTTGGGAAATGAACAAATTTTAAGGCTTTACTTGAGGTTTCGGCAATGAGTGAAAAAGATTTTTGGCTTTGGATAGTAATGGCTTTCGGACCATCTAATCCTCGGATATGGAAAATTATAAAGCATTTTGAAACACCTCAAAATGCTTATGAGCATTTGAAAATGTTTGATTTTAATCTTTCCGAAAACGAAAAATCACATATCTATAATACTCATCTCGAACAAGCCCAAAACCTTTTTGAGATTTATGCCAAACAGAATATTAATATATTAACTTATGATAGCGAAAAATATCCTGCCTGTTTAAAAGAGATAGTTAATCCCCCCGCTGTTTTGTTTACTTTGGGAGAATTGAATATCAACGAACAAAACCCTGCCATTGCTTTTGTGGGAGCAAGGGAGTGTTCAAAGTATTCTGTTGAGGTTACGGCAGAATTGGCATTACAGCTTTCAAAATTGGGTTTTACTATAGTCAGCGGTTTTGCAAGAGGTATTGATTTTGCCGCACATTATGCAATAGCCAATCTTGATAAGCCTACAGTAGCTGTTTTGGGTTCGGGTTTGGATATTGACTATCCGGCAGAACACGCTAATTTTAAATACTTTATTCGTGAAAAAGGCGGAGCGGTTATAACGGAATATTTTTTGGGGACAAAAGCTTATTCCTCTTATTTCCCTGTTCGCAACAGAATTATCTCCGGGCTTTCAAAAGGTGTAGTTGTTATTGAGGCAAAAAAGGGCAGCGGCTCATTGCTTACGGCTGATTTTGCCATTGAACAAAACAGAGATTTATTCTGTATTCCTCCCGCTGATATTCTTACAGGTAAATATTCGGGGGTTGTTAAATATTTGCGTGACGGTGCTATTCCCGTATACAGTTATATTGATATTGCAAAAGAATACATACAAGACTTAGAGGAAAGTTTTCAACTGCCTGATAAAGTGAATGAAAAAACTAAGTCTGTTAATAATAAAACTAATAATTACAAAGAAAATATTGCAGATAATGTAAAACTCGTTAAGACAAAAAAAGAAACAAGAACAGAGATTGACTATTCTTTATTTGACGAAGAAACAAAAGCTGTTCTGAAATTAATTGAACATAATACAATTACTATGAATGATATAGCCGGTAGTTTGGATATGAGTATAGTAGATTTAATGCTTATCTTAGATGAATTAATCGAAAAAAAGATTATTAAAGAATTACCTGTTAAGAGATATGAAATAGTTTAAACTGCAAAGGAGTAAAAAGTGGCAGCCGCACAAAAGAATACAGAAAAAAGCTTGGTAATAGTTGAGTCCCCTGCCAAAGCTAAAACAATACAGAAATATTTAGGAGATGGGTTTGAAGTAATGGCTTCAAACGGTCATATCCGTGATTTACCTAAGTCGAAATTCGGTATAGATATTGATAACGATTTTAAAGTTGATTATACCGATATGAAAGGTAAAGAAGAAGTAATTAAAAAACTTAAATCAAAAGCGAAATCTGTGGGCAAAGTTTATCTTGCAACTGACCCCGACCGTGAGGGTGAGGCTATTTCTTGGCATTTAGCACAGGTTTTGGATTTAAATCTTAATGAAAATAATCGCATTGAATTTACTGAGATTACAAAAACAGGCGTAAAAAACGGTATGTCCAATCCACATAAGATTAATATTGATTTGGTAAATGCACAACAGGCAAGACGTGTGCTTGATAGGATTGTGGGTTATAAACTCTCCCCTTTCCTTTGGAGAAAAATTCGCCGTGGTTTAAGTGCCGGGCGAGTGCAATCTGTTGCGGTAAGACTTGTTGTTGAGAGAGAAAAAGAGATTAAGGCTTTTACTGCTCAGGAATATTGGAGTATTGACGCTAAAATGACTGCTCCCGGCAGTCGAAAGATATTCCCCTCAAGTCTTTCTAAGATTGACGGAAAAAAAGCTGTGATATCAGATAAAACTCAAGCCGATGATATTTTAAAATCACTTGAAAATGCGGAGTATAAAGCGGTTAATGTAAAAAGAGGACAAACAAAGAAAAATCCTGCTCCTCCTTTTATTACTTCAACGTTGCAACAGGAAGCCTCAAGACGTATGGGCTTTCAAGCGGCAAGAACAATGCGAACCGCTCAACAGCTTTATGAGGGTGTTGATGTAAAAGGCATAGGCACAATCGGTCTTATAACTTATATGAGAACAGATAGTTTGCGTATATCTGCCGAGGCACAGTCTGCAGCTTTAAATTATATTAAAAATAATTTCGGTGATAATTATTTACCCGAAAAGCCCAGATTTTATAAATCAAAAAATAATGCACAAGATGCCCACGAAGCTATACGTCCTTCTACTCCCGATTTAACCCCCGAAAAGGTCAAAGCAAGTCTTTCTTCAGACCAATATAAAGTATATAAACTTATTTGGGAACGTTTTATTGCCTCACAAATGGCATCAGCTGTACACGATACAATGTCCGTTGATATTCAGGCGAATAATTATATCTTTAAAGCAAGCGGATATGCTGTAAAGTTTGACGGTTATACCGCTCTTTATGAAGAGGCAAAGGACGATAAAGAAGAAAACGCTAAAATGCTCCCTAACATTAACGAGGGGGATATAATCAGCCTTAAAGAGATTAACGGTAATCAACATTTTACGCAACCACCTGCAAGATATACCGAGGCTACTTTGATTAAGGCATTAGAAGAAAACGGTATAGGCAGACCCTCTACCTATGCCCCTACTATCTCTACAATTACAGCAAGATTTTATGTTGAACGCGATGGTAAACAGCTTAAATCTACTGTTTTGGGAGAAACAGTTAACGAGCTTATGACAGACCATTTCGATGCTATTGTAGATACGGGTTTTACTTCAAATATGGAAAACGACCTTGACTTTGTTGAAAAAGGTGAAAAGAATTGGGTAACAACCGTACGCGATTTTTATAAAGCTTTTGAGAAAACCCTTGAGAAAGCGGACAAAGACTTAGAGGGTAAGCGATATAAAGTACCCACAGAGGAAACAGGTGAGATGTGCGAACTCTGCGGAGCACCTATGATTATCAGAACAGGGCGTTTTGGGAAATTTATAGGTTGTTCAAATTTCCCCGAATGTCAGAATACAAAAAAAATTATTGAGGCAACAAAAGGTGTTTGCCCACTTTGTAATGGCGTTGTTGCTGTTAAGAAATCAAATAAGTCAAAGAGAAAATTTTTCGGTTGTGTAAATTATCCTCAATGTACTTTTGCAACTCCCTATACTCCTGTTGAGGATATTTGTCCGAAATGTAATTCAACTATGTTTAAAAAAGGCGGTAAAGCCGGAAAATTACTCTGCTTAAAACCCGATTGCGGTTATGAGAGAGATAATAAATAAATCCCCTACTCTACTCTTTTTTCAGGAGGTTAATTATAAAAGCAGAAATTATCGGTGCGGGACTTGCGGGTTGTGAATGTGCTTATATACTTGCAAATGCCGGTATTGAAGTTATTCTCTATGAAATGAAACCCTTGAAATTTTCTCCGGCACATAAAAACGAAAATTTTGCGGAGTTAGTTTGTTCAAATTCACTCAAAGCACACCGTATAGACAGTGCTGCCGGACTTTTAAAAGAGGAAATGCGTAGAATGGGTTCTCTTTTAGTTCCTGTTGCAGAGAGTGTTGCGGTTGAGGCAGGCGGGGCTTTGGCGGTTGACAGAGAAAAATTTGCACATACTGTTACCGAAAAAACCAAAAAACACCCTCTTATTACTGTAAAATTACAAGAAGTTACGGATATAGATACCGAAACTTATACTGTAATTGCTACAGGACCTCTTACAGATGGTAAGCTTGCCGAAAATATTAAAGATCTTTGCGGTGATTATCTCAATTTCTATGATGCCGCCGCACCTATTGTTACTTCTGAAAGTATTGATAAGGAGAAAATATTTTTTGCAACACGTTATGATAAAGGTACACCTGATTATATAAATTGTCCTATGGATAAAGAACAATATCTTACTTTCTATAATGCTTTAATATCTGCAGAAACTGCACCTCTTCACGGTTTTGATAAAGATATAACCGTTTATGAGGGGTGTATGCCTATAGAAGTTCTTGCAAAAAGAGGCGAGGACAGTTTGCGTTTTGCAAATATGAAACCTGTGGGACTTACCGACCCTAAAACAGGCAGACGACCATATGCAGTAGTGCAGTTGCGAAAAGAAGATAAAGATGGTAAACTTTATAATCTTGTCGGTTTTCAGACAAATCTGAAATTCGGTGAACAAAATCGAGTATTTAAACTTATTCCCGGACTTGAAAATGCCGAGATTATGCGATATGGTGTTATGCACAGAAATTCATATATTTGTTCACCTAAAGTGTTAAACAGGGATTATTCTCTTAAAGAATACCCTAAAATATTTTTTGCAGGACAGATAACAGGTGTTGAGGGGTATATGGAATCTGCTATGAGCGGTATTTTAGCGGCAAAAAATATTATACACAGAATGGAAAACAAATCTCCTTTTGTTTTGCCTGTTGAAACAATGTGCGGAGCATTAACGGAATATATTAATACAGAAAACAGTAATTTTCAGCCTATGGGTGCTAATATGGGTATTTTGCCCCAGTTAGCGAAACATTACCGTGATAAAAAATTGAAATATCAAAAATATGCTGACAGAGCTTTGGAGGCGTTAAATGAATATTGTAATTGATGCGTTCGGCGGAGATAATGCACCTCTTGAGGTAATTAAAGGTTCTTTAAAAGCAGTTAAAGAACTTAATGTAGATGTGACCCTTGTGGGGGATGTTGACAAAATAAAAGCTTGTGCAAAAGAGAATAATCTTGACTTAAACGGACTTCTTTACTTACAGGCGGACAGCGTTATTGATATTCACGAAGAGCCGACGGAGATTTTGAAATCTCAAAAGGGTTGTTCTATGGCTGTGGGTTTACAGGCACTTTATGAAGATAAGGGCAATGCTTTTGTTTCTGCCGGTTCTACAGGTGCTTTGCTTGCCGGTGCTACTTTTATAACAAAGCGTATTAAGGGTATAAAGCGAGCGGCTTTAGCACCTCTTTTGCCTACCTCAAAAGGATATATGATGCTTTTGGATGCAGGAGCAAATACGGAATGTAAACCTCAAATGCTTGAGCAGTTTGCTGTTATGGGTTCTGCGTATATGGAAAAAGTTTTGAATATTAGAAAGCCGAAAGTCGGTTTGCTGAATATCGGTTCGGAAAATACAAAAGGGCGTGAAATGGAAGTTGAAGCCTATAAGCTTTTGGAGAATTCTTCTGTGAATTTTATGGGTAACGCAGAGGCGAGAGAACTCCCTAAAGGTGAATTTGATGTTATTGTAACAGACGGATTCACAGGTAATATTGCACTTAAACTTTATGAGGGTATGGGTTCATTTTTCGGGCATACGCTTAAACATATATTAACAAGCGGTTTAAAATCAAAATTAGCGGCATTAATGATTATGGACGGCGTTAAAGATTTTCGCAAGAAAATGGATTACACCGAAGTAGGCGGTGCTGTGCTTTTGGGCATAGAAAAACCTGTTATCAAAGCTCACGGAAGTTCAGACGCAAAAGCTTTTTTCAATGCTATACGTCAGGCAAAAAATTGTATAGACGGGGATATTATAGGAACTATTAAAAACAGTCTTCAGTAATTTAATGTCCTATAAGGTGATTATATGTTAAAAATTGACTATATTTTTAAGAATGAAAAATTACTGACTGAGGCTATTTCTCACTCATCTTATGCTAATGAGAAAAAAACAGGGCATTGCAATGAACGTCTTGAATTTTTAGGTGACAGTATACTCTCTATGGTTACAGCGAGATATTTATTCTTAAATAACCCCGGAGTGCCTGAAGGTAAATTGACAAAAATGCGAGCGGCTTTGGTCTGTGAAAAAACTTTGGCTAAGTTTGCAAAGACTATTGATTTAGGCAGTGCGTTGTTGTTGGGTAAAGGTGAGGAACACGGGAACGGCAGAAATCGTCCCTCTATTCTTGCTGATGCTTTTGAGGCTTTAATTGCGGCGATATATCTTGACAGCGGATATAAAAATGCAGAAAATTTTATATTGGGCTTTATTAAAAATGAACAGATAGATACCGATGATTATAAATCACTTTTACAAGAAGTTATTCAGCGTAATCCGGACGAGAAAGTGGATTATTTTGTAACAGATGAAAAAGGTCCCGACCACGATAAAACATTTACTGTTGAAGTACATTTAAATTCAAATGTTATCGGACACGGCAGCGGCAGAACCAAAAAACAGGCGGAACAACAAGCCGCAAAAGAGGCTTTGCAACTTATGGGCGTTATATGAAACACTCTAATATTTCCATATTTATACCTCATATCGGTTGTCCTCATTGTTGTTCATTTTGTAATCAACATATTATCAGCGGAGAAAAACATATCCCCGATATAAAGTCTATTTTAGATAATGTGAGCTTAAACGGAGATGAAACGGAAATTGCTTTTTTCGGCGGCAGTTTTACGGCAATACCTAATATGATGGAGTATCTTGAGATTGTACAACTTTATTTGAAACAGGGATATAAAGGTATTCGTATTTCTACTCGTCCAGACTGTATAAATGAGAAAATTTTAGAAACACTTTTAAGCTATAATGTTACGGCAATTGAATTAGGTGCTCAAAGTTTTTCAGATGAAGTTTTAACGGCAAATGAGAGAGGACATACTTCTCAAGACATAGTAAATGCTTCAAAACTTATTAAATCTTATGGTTTTGAGTTGGGTTTACAGATGATGACATCCCTTTATAAAAGCACAAAAGATTTAGATTTATATACCGCAAATGAGATTATAAAACTTAAACCTGAAACTGTTCGTATTTATCCTGTTGTAGTTTTAAAAGGTACGAAATTAGCGGAATTGTTTTTCAAAGGGGAATATAAGCTTTGCAGTTTTGAAGAATGTTCGGAACTTTGTGCAGATTTATTATATGATTTTCATAAAGAAGATATTAAAGTAATAAAATGCGGGTTACACGCAAGTGAATTTGTTAAATCAGAAATGGTTGCCGGATTTTATCACCCTGCTTTTCGTGAATTGGCAGAGGGCAGAGTATATAAAAAACTTATAAGGAAACCGGGAATTTTTGCGATAGGCGAGAAATGTTTGAGTAAAGCAATCGGTCACGGTAATAAATCATATTTTAAGGAACTCGGTGCAGACATTGTAACAAGTAAGGACTTAGGAATATTTGAAATTATACAGCAATCCGTTACATAAACGGATTTTTCTAAAATCAGCATATACTATTACAATACTAAAAAATTTAGGAATGTTTAATGTATCTTAAATCACTTGAATTAATTGGTTTTAAGTCGTTTCCGGAAAAAATAAAACTGAATTTTGAAAAAGGACTTACCGCAGTTGTCGGACCTAACGGCAGCGGTAAGAGTAATATAAGCGATGCAATGCGATGGGTTTTAGGGGAACAGTCTGCAAAGAGTTTGCGTGTTGAACGTATGGAAGATTTAATTTTCTCCGGAACACTTTCAATGAAACCTTTGGGATATGCACAGGCAACTATTACCCTTGATAATTCAGACGGAATATTAAATCTTAATACAGATGAAGTCAGCGTTTCAAGAAAATATTATCGAAGCGGAGAAAGTGAATATCTTCTTAACGGTCGTCAGGTTCGATTAAAAGACGTAGTAGAAACTTTTATGGATACGGGTTTGGGACGTGATGGATATTCTATTGTGGGACAAGGCAAAATCACGGAAATTATTAGCTCAAAAAGTGACGAACGTCGAGCTGTTTTTGAAGAAGCTGCAGGTATTGCAAAATTCAGGTATAAAAAAAATGATGCAGAGCGTAAACTCTCACAGGCAGGTGAGAATATTTTACGTTTGAATGATATTGTTTCTGAGATTAAAACTCACCTTGACCCTTTAAAAGAACAATCAGATAAAGCAAAAGAATTTTTGCGGTTAAGTGACGATTTAAAAGAAAAAGAAGTTTCTTTTTCCGTTCAGAAATTAGAGGAACTGAAAACTAATCTTAAAAATATCAGTGATAAACTTTTAACCTGTTCCTCTCAAATTGAAACATTTGAAAATGATGTTGCAAAAAAAGAAAATGATATTGAAATTACACAGAATAACCATAATACAGGGATTACGGACATAGAAATTTTGCGTGAAAAATTGAAAGATTTTCACGCAGACATTGCAAGATTTAATTCTAATATAGCTGTTTTTGAAAATGATATTAAGCATAATACAGAACAGATAAATAATAATAAATCCAGTTTGGAAAGTGATTTTTCAAGTGCAGAACAGCTAAAAATTATAGAAAATAATTTTAAAACCGAGTTAGGTGAATTGCTGAATATTGTATCTGAAAATCAAAAAATTGTTAATGGTTTTGTTAAGAAATATGAGCAGTTAAACGCAATAAATACTGACAAAGAAGAATTATTAAAGCAAAAAAATGCTAAAATACAAGAATATAGAAATATCGAAAAAAACAATGAGGATTTACACCTTGAACAGCGTGATAAAGCCCGTAAGATACAGTTTATAAAAGATATGAATGATAATCTTGAGGGATTTTATCAAAGCACAAAAACTATTTTGCAAGGCGGTATTAATGGTGTTTTCGGTTCGGTTGCTGAACTTATTGAGGTTGACAGTAATTATATTCTTGCGATAGAAACAGCTTTAGGCGGAGCTTTACAAAATATTGTAGTTGATAATGAAAATACTGCAAAATACTGTATAAATTTTTTGAAACAAAAACGGGCGGGGCGTGCAACTTTTTTACCTTTGACTTCAATATCGGGAACAGAAAGTGATTTTTCGCGTATCAGCGGAATGAAAGGGTTTATCGGAAATGCGTCTGATTTAGTCCGTTGTGACAGAAGATTTGATGATATTATAGTATATCTTTTAGGGCGGATATTAGTTGCAGAAACGTTGGATTATGCTACCGAAATTGCAAAATACAGCAATTATAAATTCAGAATAGTAACGCTTGACGGACAGGTTATTAATGCCGGCGGTTCTTTTACAGGGGGTTCTGCTGCAAAATCTACAGGTCTTTTAAGCCGTAAAACAGAAGTCGAAACATTGCAAAAACAGATTTTGCAATTGCGTGAAAAAAGGCATAATAATGATGATATAATTTCAAAAATTAAAGAAGAAATTCAGGATATTGAAACAGGCATTGAGTTATCCGAAATTTCCGAACGTGAAAATAACCAAAATAAAAACGACTTAATTGAAAAAATTGCTAATGCCAAAGCCGAAGTTACAACAAGCTCAAAAGATTATGAAGTTAAAAAAAGTCAATATGACGATTTTTTAAAGAGTATTGACGATACAGAACAACGCAAGAAGAACATACAAAGAATTATAACAGACTTGGAAAATAATACACTTGACCGTAAAAAATCTATTGAGAATATGTTAAATCTTATCTCCAATGTCGAGAAAAATATACTTGAACAGAATAAAAAAATCTCTGTTCTTAATGAAAAAAATAAAGAATTTGAAGATAAAATTTCAAAATTAAGGCTGCAAATAAAAAGTATTGAATATGATAAACAAAGTCTGATTAAAGAAAAAACGCGTCTTGAGGAAAGAATTACCACACATCAAGAAAATATTGATAATATTATAATAAGACTTTCTGAAGATTATAACCTTACTGTGTCAGAGGCAGTTGAAGTCGCAAAGCCTATTGAAAATGCTGCAAAAGTGCAATCTGAAATTAACGCTTTGAAAAATAAAATCCGTGACTTAGGTTCGGTGAATGTTTCTGCTATTGAAGAATATAAAGAACAATCACAAAGATATGAATTTATGTCGGAGCAATTGAGTGATACAGAAAAATCTAAAAATGAACTTGAAAAACTTATTGCAGATATTACAAAAGATATGAAAAATATTTTTCGTGATACTTTTATGCAGATTAATAAAAATTTTAAAGAGATTTTTATGGATTTATTCGGCGGAGGAAAAGCTGAACTTGTTCTCGAGGACGAGGAAAATATTTTAGAGTGCGGTATAGGTATAAATATTGCACCGCCGGGGAAAGTTATTAAAAATCTTTTGTCACTTTCAGGCGGAGAGCAATCATTTGCCGCAATTGCAATATTTTTTGCAATGTTAAGGTTAAAACCATCACCTTTCTGTGTTTTGGATGAGATTGATGCCGCTTTAGATGAAGCAAGAGTACGGATATTTGCAAAATATTTGAGAAATTTCACAGAACATACGCAGTTTATTTTAGTTACTCACAGGCGTGGTGCAATGGAAGAAGTTGACACTCTTTACGGTGTTACTATGCAGGAAGACGGTGTTTCAAAAATCCTTAAATTAGATAATAAAATGTTAAATTAGCCCAAGGGCAAGGAGGCAGATATGAAGAAATTATGTTTATTATTAGCAATAACTATGTTAGTAACAGGGTGCTTAAATGAGGAAAAGGCTGATGACATTTCCAATAATGCACAAACAACAACTGCAAAAGTTGTTACAGAAAAAACAGTTGAAACAGATATTACGGAAGATACAACAGAAATTATTACAACTATAACAGAAACGGAGAATACCGCAGAGACCGTTAGTGTAACAGAAACTGATAATGCAACGACTTTTGATATTAACGATTTTGAAACTGTTGCGGAATTTATTAAATCAAAAGCACTCGGCGATGCCTTTACTTTAGTTGAGGGTGATAGTGTTGAAAAATTTGAATATTATCCCAATGAATATCATATGGATGCACCGTTTTTTCAAGGTGAATTGAGGGATTTAGATGCTGTCATTTTAGATACAGGTGTATCGGGTAGACTTGTTGAAGTTATTCTGTTAGGAGAAACACAACAAAAAGTCGGTTGGTTTGTTGACGAAGAGCAAAATATATTGTATACTTCTTCTGATAATATGAATGAATTCAAAGAATATTCACGTTTATATACTCCACATAACCAATATAATTATTTGCATATTGTTGCAGGCAGAAGATATGCAAAAAGGCAATATCAACCTATTATGAATGTAGAGGAGTTTACTGAGCAATATGCAGGATTTTTAGACGAATTGACTTATCAAAATGACGGAAAATCATTTTTCTGGGATTTAGATGAGTTAATGAAGGCTTCTGAAGAGGGTGTACTTTACGGTGAAACTAATCTCAACTCCGGTTATGAGTATTATCCTATTCAAAAATTTTTGCTTGGATATATAAATGGTATTTCAGTATATTTAGGGTTTGCAACAGGCGAATTTGAAAAAAATATGGACGAAATTATGCAAATAGGTGCTGATATGGCAAAAACTTATATGGAAAACGGCACATATGACAAAGAACTTTTTGAACAGATAAAAAATGCTCAATATCTCTCGACTAACTAAAGTTATTATATAAACATTAACAGCCTAAGGGCAAGGAGGCAAATATGAAAAATCTATATCTATTATTAGCAATGACTGTTTTTATAACAGGTTGTTCGGAAAAAGAAACTATCGGCACACAAGTAGCCAGTGACGGTACAGTTACAACTATTGAAATTGTAACCGAAACAGAAATTACCGATATTACAACTTCAGTTACAGATGTTACAACAGAAACTATAGAATTTACAACTGAAATAACGAAAGTAACAGAACCGACTTATCAATTAGATACCGCAACGCCTTTGGATGTTAATAGTTATGAAACCGTTGTAAATTTTATCAGAAAAAATGCAGTTAACCAAGATTATTATACTGTTATTGACGGAGAAAATATAAATGAGTTTTATTGTATCCCCGATTATGAGGCAAAATTCTTGGGAAAAGTTACAGATTACGGCGTTGTTACTCTTGACACGGGAGTAACAGGCAGACTTGTTTATGTTTATATTTTAGGGGAATGTGACCCTATTCAAGACCAATTTTGGTTTGTTGACGAAACAGGAGATGTACTCTATAGTGCTTCAAATCTAACTTCGGAAGTATACAATTATTCTCGTCTGTATACACCTTATAGTGATTATGCGTATAAACAATTTATTTCAGGCAGAATTTCCGCAAAATTGAGAACTCAACCTATTCGCTTTCAATATGGTTATGTTCATAAATATGCCGGATTTTTAGATGAAATAACTTATGAAAATCACGGTGAAGAGATTTTTTGGGATTTTGACGAACTTATGAATTCTGTTGAAACAAAAAAAATGTACGGTAAAAGCGGAGAAATAGGTAACGGGGATATTGAACGTGGTGAAACCTATTCTATGAAACTGTTTTTAACAGGATATGTTTTGGCTGTTTTGGAGAGTAAAGGCGGCGAGAATTTAGATATTCAAACTGCTTTGGATTATAATGAACTTATTAAAATAGGCTATGAAATGGGTATAAGTTATATGGAAACCAAAACATATGATGAAGAACTTTTTGAGCAGATAAAAGCCGGGGAATATAAATTTAAAAATGCTCCTTTGCCCGGATTTGAACGCTTTGATGTGCGTATCGCTCTTGAAGATATGTCAATATTGGAAAATCCTAATGCTGATTCAGAGCAATTACAGCTGATTCCTAAGGACGCAAAATATACCTGTTATTATAATGATACAACTTTTACTGAAGATGAGAGAATTTTTGTTAAAGTTGAATATAACGGCACAATGGGATTTATTGACACAAGTAAATATATAATTTAAGAGGTAATTATGGGTTTATTCTCTAAGATACGAGAGGGTTTGCGTAAAACAAAAGATGCAATGAGCAACAAATTTCAGCTTATTATCAATTCTTTTACAAAAATTGACGAAGACTTGTTTGACGAGCTTGAAGAGGCAATGATTGCGGCAGATATGGGTGTTGAAACTTCTGTAGAAATATGCGAACGTTTGCGTAAGAAAATCAAAGAAAAGGGCATTACCGACCCCGCTTTGATTTATGACCTTTTGCGTGAGATTATATCTGAAATGTTAAATAATGATATTGTTTTAAATGTTACCGATAATCTCTGTGTGATTTTGGTAATAGGTGTAAACGGTGCGGGAAAAACCACTACAATAGGTAAACTTTCCGCCCAACTTAAAGAGCAAGGTAAGCGAGTGCTTGTTGCGGCGGCAGATACGTTTCGTGCTGCCGCTATCGACCAACTTGAAGTATGGACAAAGCGTGCAGATGTGGATATTATTAAACACACCGAGGGCAGTGACCCTGCCTCTGTTGTGTATGATGCACTTGCTGTTGCAAAATCTAAAAAATACGATGTGCTTATTTGTGATACTGCAGGGCGTTTGCATAATAAAAAAAATCTTATGGACGAGCTTTCTAAAATTAACAGAATTATCGACCGTCAATGTGAGGGTATTGATTTTACAAGAGAAACGTTACTTGTTCTTGATGCCACCACAGGGCAAAATGCAGTTAATCAGGCAAGACTATTTAAAGAAACTGCGGATATAACAGGTATTGTGCTTACAAAACTTGACGGAACAGCTAAAGGCGGAATTATCGTTTCTATTAAAAATGAGTTGGATATCCCTGTTAAGCTTATAGGTGTCGGAGAGAAAATAGACGATTTACAACCCTTTAACAATGAAGATTTTATTAATGCAATATTTGAGAAGAAAGAGGAAAATCAATGAGAGATATAGTGCTTGCAACAAATAATCAGGGAAAATTAGACGAGGCAAGAAAGATATTATTACCCCGAGGGTATAATGTTTTATCCCTCAAAGACGTGGGTGTGATAAATTTTAATCCTGAAGAGATTGGTGAAACTTTTTTGGATAACGCAGTTTTAAAAGCAAAATTATTACTCCAACTTATTCCCAACAGTTGTGTTTTTGCTGACGACAGCGGTCTTGAAGTTGAGGCTCTTGAAGACAGACCGGGTGTACGTTCTGCAAGATATTGTGAGGGAACTGATACAGACAGATGTGAGAAGATATTGGAAGAAATGCAGGGCAAAGAAAATCGCAAAGCGGCTTTTGTGTGCTCAGTTGCTTTTTATTGTAAACAGGTTAGTTTTGCCTTGAGTGCAAGATGTGAGGGTGAAATAGGTACTGAAATGAAAGGCGAAAACGGTTTCGGCTATGACCCTATTTTTGTTCGTAACGGTAAATGTTTCGGTGAAATGACACAGCAAGAGAAAAATAAATGCAGTCACCGTGCGGGGGCAATGTTGCAAATGGCAAATTATCTTGACGATATAGTGAAAAAAGGATTATTTTTAGGGAGTTTTGAAAGAGATGTTAGACAGTAAACAACGAGCTCAATTAAAAGCTATTGCCTCAAAAACAGAAAGTATTTTTCAAATAGGCAAAGGCGGTATAACGGAAAATCTTGTTAAACAATTAGACGATGTAATTAGAGTAAGGGAGCTTATCAAAATAACGGTTTTGGATAATTCGGATTGTGATATTAAAGAAACCGCAAGGGAGATTGCCGAAAAAATCGGGGCTGATGTTGTTCAGACAATAGGTCGTAAGATAGTGTTATACAGAGAAAATCCTGAAAAGCCCGTTATAAGTAATGAATTATAAAGTCGGTATATTCGGCGGTAGTTTTAATCCTATCCATAATGGGCATATTGAAGTTATTGAGGTTGCAAAAGAAGCTTGTAACCTTGATAAAGTCATTCTTGTTCCTGCAAATATCTCTCCTTTTAAACACGAAAAAGATTATGTTTCTGCTGAACATAGATTGAATATGTGTAAATTGGCACCAGCTGAATTGGATTATGTTACCGTTTCAGATATTGAAATAAAGCGTAAAGGCTTTAGTTATACTATAGATACTTTAGAATATTTATCAAAAACTTATAAAGATTTATATCTTATTATCGGCAGTGACAGTTTTATGAGTTTTGATAAATGGTATAAAAACGAGGATATTCTGAAACTTTGTAAGCTTATTGTAATATCTCGTAAGAATTTTGTTGTTAATAACGTACAAAAAGATAACATTATTATTGTAAATGCTGACATTTCAGATATTTCTTCAACTTCCATAAGATTATCTGAAAAATATCGTTGCTTTTTACCTTTGGCTGTGTTAGAATATGTCCGTGCAAATAGTTTGTACGGAGGTATTTAGTTTGGACAAATTTTATATCGAGTTAAAGGAATGGTTGAGTACTCGTGTGGGTAAAAAACGTTATAATCATTCCCTTAATGTGGCTGATGAGGCAGTTAAACTTGCTGAAAGATACGGTGAGCATAAAGAAAATGCTTATTTTGCCGGGTTAATGCACGATTGCTGTAAAGAATTATCTACAGAAGAGCTTAAGAAGATAGTTATTTCAAGCGATATGGATGTTGACGAGGCAGAATTGATTACCAAACCCCTTTGGCACGCTATTGCGGGGGCAGAATATGTCAGAGCTAATTTCCCTGATACAGACAAAGAAATTATATCTGCTATACGTTTCCATACCATAGGCAAAGCAAAAATGTCTGTTTTTGAACAGATTATATATATTGCCGATATGATTTCTGCTGAAAGAGATTTTGACGGTGTGGAAAAATTAAGAAAACTTGCATATATAAGTTTAGATAATACAATGCTTGAATGTGTAAAATTCTCCCTTGTTAAAGTAATAAATAAAAACGGATTTCTGCCTGAATATTCATTAAAGGCATATAATTATTATTTGAAAAAGAGTGGCGTGAATTGAAAAAAGGAAAAACTCGCAAGAAATTAGCTTTTAATGATAAGCTTATTATTATTTTAATTTTTGTTCTTGCATTACTCTGTGTGGTGTATATTGCGGGACAGGTAATTATGCAGTCAAATTTTTTCGGCGGTGAGGAGATTAAAAATCATATTCCTTCGTCGCCTTCATCAACAACTGATTTTTCGGTTACTCAAAAGGGCAGCGTTAATCAAACAGATTATCTCAGCGAGAGTGAAGTTGTTGAAATGTCTAAGAATATGGTTAATATTCTCTGTATAGGTTTTGATGCAAGTAATGCTCTCAGCGATGTTTTAATGCTTGTTTCTCTTAACACAGAAACAAATGCCGTGAATATTTTGCAAATTCCCCGTGACAGTTATATGGGCGATTGGTCTACAGGTAAGATAAATTCTGCATATGCTTTCGGTAAGAAACCCAATTCCGTTCAGAATATCATAGACGAGATAAATCAGGAATTTCAATTACCTGTAACACATTATATGTCAATCGGATTGGACAAATTTGCCGATGTTGTTGACGCTGTAGGTGGTATTGAGGTTAATGTGCCTGTTACAATCCCCTCTGACGGTTATTATCCCACTATATATGCCGGAGAGCAAAAACTTTACGGCAGAGCTGCGGAATGGCTTGTAAGACATCGTTCCTCTTATCCGCAAGCTGATATAGGTCGTGAGAAAATGCAACGAGTTTTTTTAGCGGCTTGTATGCAAAAAGCAAAAGAATTGGGTATAGATGAAGTGGTTGATATATTACCCGAAGTTTACGGTGATTTTAAAACCGATATGAATACGGAAGAACTTATCAAGCTTGCAAAAGTATTTATAAAAGTTGATATGGAAAATGTTCAATGTTTTATGTTGCCCGGCGAGGCTGTTTGGGAAAGAGATATTGCATATGAGAATACTAATTATTACAATTATTCCGTGTATTCTATTCATAAAGAGGATACTGCCAACTTACTGAATATGCATTTTCGTCCTTTTCAAAATCCGGTTCCCGCTGAGAATTTGTCTATTTTTGAGATAGTAAAACCACAAGATTATAAAGTGCATTATTCTGTTGACGAGGACAGCAAAACGTTTGAAGATTTATATACAAATCCAACTATAAAATGAGGTGAATAAATGGAAATTAACGAGAAGTTAAAAAATATAGTTAAAACTCTTGATACTAAAAAGGCAGAAAATGTTCAGGTTATAAGAGTTAATGACCTTACGGTTATTGCTGATTATTTTGTTATTGCAACAGGTAACAGTAATACACAGGTTAAAAGTCTTGCCGATTATGTTGAGTTTAATTTGAAAGAAGTTAAACCTCACCATATTGAGGGATATGACACCAAAGAATGGATTGTTCTTGATTACGGTGATATTATAGTACACATTTTCTATAAGGAAACTCGAGAATATTATAAACTTGAAAGACTTTGGTCTGACGGTGAAGAGATAGATATTAAGACATTAGTATAATACTGTTTACCGAAAAAAACTTGTAAAGTTTTTTTCGGTAAACAGTAGACGGCGTGCAACGCCGTCCGCCGATATAGTCGGCGAGAGGAAAGGTGGGCTTTGCCTACCTTTCCGAAATTTCCTAAATAAAACAAGGTTTTTATTTAGGAAATAATAAAAAAAGGCTCTTATGAGCCTTTTTTTAATAATTCAAGTAGATTGTCAATTCTTTGGTCGGGTGGGATAACCTCGCTTACAGATTCATCGTGATTAATTGAGGCAATGTAATAAGCTAAATATTTTGATACATCAATCTCTAAAAACCACTCTTTTTGTGAGAGTTCAGGAGTACGATAAGTCAAATTAGTTGCAAGAATAGCAGTAAGTATTCCGTCCTCAAAGGCTTTGTCAAATTTATCTAATCCCTCTGTAAAGAGAGCAAAAGTTGCGTAAGCAAAAATTCTGTTAACACCTTTTTCTTTTAAAACGCTACAGACATCAAGTATAGAACCACCTGAAGCAATCATATCGTCAGAGATAAAAATATCTTTTCCTTTTACGTCCTCACCGATATAATCGTGAGAGATGATAGGATTTTTGCCGTTTACCATAACTTTATAGTCACGACGCTTTGAAAACATTCCCATTTGACAACCTAATTTTGACGCATAAAAATCGTTTCTGTGAGAAGCACCTAAGTCGGGACTAATAATCATTAAATTTTCAAGATTTATATCATAAGGATTAATCTTTTTTGTTTTGTCGAGTGGTATAAGTTTATCTGATTCAATTTCATCTATCTTACAATTTAACCATTTTTTCAACATTTGATATGAGGGGATAATATTGTCAAAAGTCATAAGCGGAATAGCATTGGCAACTCTGTCGTCGTGTGCATCAATAGTAAGTATATTATTAACACCGATATGTTGGAGTTCCTGTAATGCAACGGCACAGTCAAGACTTTCACGTCTTGTACGTCTGTGCTGACGTCCGCCGTAAAGCAAAGGCATAATAATATTTACTGAATGTGCTTTACCTGACATTGCCTCAATAATGCGTTTTAAATCCATAAAATGGTCGTCTGGGGACATATGATTTTCTTTACCGAAATATTTGTAAGTGCGGCTGTAGTCACCGACATCAACTACAATATATAAATCCATACCGCGAACGGTTCTGTTTATAATAGCTTTACCGTCCCCGGACTGGAAACGAGGACATTCAACGTCAATTATAAAAGTATCTTTTTCACTTGGCGTTCCTTTTGCCCATTTAACAAGGAAAGAGTCTATTTTTTCTGCTAAGAGCCTTGCATTGCCTATACTTTTATCGCTGTTTTCGTATTTCGGTGCGATTATACCCAAGGGTGCAACGGATACTTTTTCTTTGAAGATTTTGAAACCTTTGTCCTCCATTTTTACGCTCCTATATTTTAATTTTTGTACACCAAGTGTTCTATTTCACCCATTACCGTATTAACTAATGCTTTTAATTCTGTTTTTTGGGGTGGGTCTGAAACAGCTAACTTTTCGGGTGGAATTGGTTTTCCGTAACGAATAATTACTTTTCTTCTGAATTTAAGTTTGCCATCGAAAATAATACCCACAGGAATGACGTCAGTTTGTGCTTTTGCGGCAATTAATGCAATTCCGCTTTTTCCTTTGCCGACTTTCCCGTCTTTGCTGCGTTGTCCCTCTGGGAAAATCATAAAATTTTTGCCGATTTTCAATTTCTCTATAGCAGTATCAATAGCTCCTGTATCCCCTTTACCTCTGTCAACAGGATAAGCCCCCAGAGCGATAATAAGACAAGTAACAAAAAAGTTTTTCTCAAATAATTCTTTTTTTGCCATATAAGAGAATCTTGCGGGTACTTTTAAAGTCAGAAAAACAGGGTCGGCGTTGGAACGATGATTTGAGGCGAAAATATGTCCGCCGTTATGAGGAATATTTTCTGTTCCCTCGAATTTAAGATTATAATAAATTTTATAAAAAAACAGAACAAAATATCGGAGAAAAGCCCAAATAATAGACCACAACCTTTTTTAAATTTCTTTTTCGGATAATTCCAAGCGTTTGCCGTTGCATATTAAAAACAGTTTTTCAATTACGTCTTCTTGTGAAAGCTTAGTTGTATCAAGGAGAATAGCATCTTCTGCCTGTTTCAGCGGAGCAATATCTCGGTGAATGTCGTCATAATCACGCTTGTTGATATCGTCCAAAACACTCGCATAAGACGGGCAATTTGTTTTTCCTGCCAATTCCGCAAAACGTCTGTTAGCACGTTCTTCAGCATTTGCAGTCAAGAATATTTTTATATCTGCATCAGGCAGTATAACGGTTCCTATATCTCTTCCGTCCATTACAACGTTGTTATTTTCTGCAATATTACGTTGTAAATCTAAGAGAAATGCTCGTATTTCAGGTATAGCGGAAATTTTTGAGGCAGCAGAAGAAATGTCGGCAGTTCTCAGAAAAGGTGTGACGTCTTTATCTTCAACAAAAACTTTTTGCTGATTATCAATACGTTTTATTTCAACTTTGAAATTCTTGACAAAATCATAGGATTTTTGTATATCTACATTATTTTCAAGACAGGTGTGTGCTAATGCTCTGTATAATGCACCTGTATCAACGTATATAAATCCTAATTTTTCTGCGATAGCTTTGGAAACTGTACTCTTACCTGCACCTGCAGGACCGTCAATTGCAATTTTCATATTTTTCCTCATTAATTACTGCTTCAATTTGAGCAATAAAATTATCTTCTATTTTTAAAGATGTAAAGTGAACATTTTGATATTCTAATTTGATTATTTCATTATCTTCAGGCACACGACCCAATAAATCAATGAGCATAGCATTCATTGTTTCATATTCGTGATTGTCAGGTAATTCAAGATTCAATGTTTCGGCAATGTCGTCAGGTGAAGCGGTTCCGTCTATTATGAATACATTATTTGACTTCTTTGAAATATCTGTTTCTTCATTATCGTATTCATCTTGAATGTTTCCTACTAATTCTTCCAGCAAATCCTCAATGGTAACAATCCCTTCTGTGCCGCCGTACTCGTCAACAACAACAGCGAATTGTGTTTTTTCTTTACGCATTAATTCAAAAGTATCTTTGCACTTTGAAGTGTTCGGTATTGACATTACCTCACGCATAAAAGATTTAACATTTTGTCCTTTGAGTTCATTTCCGATAAGCACAAGTAAATCTTTTACATATATTACCCCGATAATTTTGTCTATGTCTTTTTCATAGACAGGAATACGAGAACAACCCTCGTCAATAGCAGTTTTTACAACATTGAGAATATCTGTATTAACAGAAACCGCAATAACATCTGTTCTGTGTGTCATAATTTCAGTAACAGAAGTATCCGTCCATTCAAAAACATTGCTGATTATCTCACGTTCACTTTCCTCTATATCTGCATTTTTATTTTCAACAAGCTGTAAAATATCCTGCTCGTTGACACTTTCTTTTGTAAATTTCAACAGTCTTGAAAGACCCTTTGAAAGTCTACTTCGGTCGCCGTCCATTTAATCCCCCTATATTTAGTTAAGTTTAAATTATACTTGATTTAACAATTCTTTTGCATTTTCTAACATTAAGTCGGTGATATTATCACCTCCTATAATTCTTGCAATTTCGTTTATTCTATCATTATAATCCAATTTTTTCACTTTGGTTTCGGTATGATTTTCAACTGTATTTTTCTCAATTTGGAAATGAGAAGTTCCTTGTGATGCAATTTGTGCTAAATGTGTTACACAGATTACTTGGTGATTTTCAGAGATTTCTCGGAGTTTTATTCCTATTTTCTGTGCCGCCTTACCACTCACCCCGGTGTCTATTTCGTCAAAAATAAGTGTAGGCACACTATCCGCCAAAACAGCTTTTAAAGCAAGCATTATTCTCGAAAGTTCACCGCCGGAAGCAATTTTACTTATCGGTTTTGGGTTTTCACCTTTGTTTGCGGAAATAAGGAATTCAATATTATCCATACCTGTGGCAGTCAATTTTCCTTTTTTGTTTTCAATTGCCAACACCACATCGGGCATATTCAAAAACTGAAGTTGTTCAGCTACTTTCTTAATTAATATATTCGCATTTTCTGTTCTGAATTCAGATAATTTTTTAGATTTTTGAGATGCTATATTCAGCAATTCGGAACGCTTTTCGCTTAGTAGTTGTAATTCAGCATTGCTGGTGTCAATATTATCCAATTCTTTAGCTAAACTTATTTCAAGTTGCAAGAGTTCATTTACAGTCAGACTGTATTTTTTTGTAATTTTAAAAATCTCGCTACGGCGATTTTTCAAGTATTCAAGACGATTTCCGTCAAGGTCAATATCTTTTAAGAGAGCTGAAACTTCTTCCGCAATATCTTTTACCTCTATTTTTGTCGCTGTAATACGTTCTTTGAGTTCGGGGTGAAAATCGAAGTTTAATTCATTTTCTGCCATTCGTAACATATCATAAGTGTTGTTTTCTTCCATAAGTATATTTTTAACATTTTTAAGCCTTGTAAATATACTTTCAGAATTCACAGCGATATTATATTCATTTTCAAGGAGTATATCCTCGTCAGGTTGAAGTTTTAATGCGGATATTTCTGTAATTTTTTCTTTTAATTCAATACTTTTTGCGTTATTTTCAATATTTTGTTTTTTTAATGTTGATATTTTTTTAGCACAGTCCTGTAAATCTTTGAAAGCCGTAGAATATTCCATAAAAACAGAATTATTTGCACAAAAATTATCAAGTATTTCTATGTGTTTTTCGGGATTTAAGAGAATTTGGTTATCGTGTTGCCCGTGAATATTTACCAGTAATTCAGCAATATCACGCAAAAGAGAAACATTAACAGTTCTGCCGTTAATTCTCGCAACAGTACCTCCGTCAGAGAGAATTTCTCTTGTAAGAGTTATTTGGTTTTCATCGGCTGTAATGCCGTTTTCATAGAGTATCTCTTCTGCTTTTTTGGGTATGTTTTCAAATAAAGCGGAAATAATCGCCTTGTTTTCCCCTGTTCTTACTAAATCTTTGCTTGTTCTCACACCTAAAATAGCATTTATACCGTTTATAAGTATTGATTTTCCTGCACCTGTTTCCCCTGTAAACACACTTAGACCACTCCCAAAGGTTATGGTCACTTTCTTAATTACTGCAAGATTTTCTATATAAATTTCCTGTAACATATTTTATTTCAAAGAGGAGAATAATTTATTATTGATGGTATTATGGAAATATTCCTCACCGAAAGCAATTATATTAGCATAATGCTCGGATTTTGTAATATACATTGTTGCATCTTCCTCAAACATAATAGGTGTTTCTCCGTCAACTGTAAAATAAATGTCAGTATCCCGAGTTGTTAAAGATAAGGTTTTATTCTCGGAAAAAATAATAGGGCGATTGAAAAGAGAAAAAGGAGCAAGTAAGTTCATTTCAATACATTTACAATCAGGTTCAATAATCGGACCGCCCGCCGAAAATGCGTGAGCAGTCGAACCGGTAGGTGTTGAAAATAAAACACCGTCACTTCGGTAATTACCTACTTGTTGTTTATCCGCAGTAACAGAAAATCTGCCTATTTTAAA
>JAISIJ010000116.1 GCA_031262245.1 Oscillospiraceae bacterium
ATCGTTGCATAAAATTGATTATGAACACAACAAAATAGAAGAAGTAAATGCAACTGGAAATGCCGAACAATTTATAAATAACTTGATTGGCGATATTAAGCAAAACAGCGACAAAAGAAAATATACAACGAATTCCAACGAAACAGAGGTGTTGAGTTGTATACTTTCTATGGGGAATAATATAAACAATAGCGATTACAACCATTTAACCCCTATGTCAAAAATAGCAAAAAAACTTATGTCTATAGAATTAAGCTTATCTGAAAGAATGAGAAGCTTTACTACTGTCCAAAAAGGTACATTAGTGCAGATTTTAATTTATAACGAAGATACTTTAAGTTATCAATATTTATTAGCCAAAATCGAACACGGCACATTCTATGAAACTGTAAATTATGAAGAACTTCAAGGATTCCCAAAAGATAAGAATAAAATATGGAAAACTTGTTTGTTTGAATTCCCCAGTTTCGATGAAACGGAATATATTGCTCTGGTAACGTATAAATCTAAAATGGACGTAAAATACTGGTGGGAAGATTTTTTAGAAATAAAAGAATTTAGAACTGATGAAATAAACACGAAAAAGTCTATTAACGCTATCGAGAATATTATTAAATCATCTAAAATCATAGACCCTGTTGACAAAAAAGAACTCAAACGAGCCTTCTTTGCATATTATGAAACACAGGCTGATGTTTCTATTAATAATATGACTTCGAATATTATGGATAATTTTTCTTTTACGGTTGACGTTCCAAAAGACGAAATTAATAGGTTAAAAAAAGAATTAATTGAATTACCTGAAAAGAAAAACTTTGACGGTTAATTCAGCGTTGACAAAAAAGTGGTTAAAAATAAAATAAAAAGAAACTATGAATTAGCACTTGGAATTAATCTTACTATCACAAGTATAGAGAAAGCAAAAGAATCAATTTCTTATGAAAATAATAAATTAGTAATAACACTTACAGGAAAAGATAAAGATAAAATTCTAAAAGAATTAAACTTATTAAAGACTTAGGGGAGAAACTATGGACATATTGTCAGAATTAAAAACGTTTCTTGAGGTCGATAACTTCAATATTTTAGAAGAAGAAAATAGGCTTACTGCTAATGCGACTATTACTGGGAATATGTTGAATAAAGAAAATTTTACTGATAATATTATTGATATCCTAAACAATGTTCCCGATAGAGATCATTTTATTATACGCTTTGCATATGCTACTGACGTAGACTTTAAATTAGAAATTTGGAAAACACAAAATTTAATATTAGATTCTGAACAGCTTAATGTAAGTAGTTTTATTGAAGATAATAGTATTAACAATACTGATGAGATTGAAGTAAATATTCGTGTAAATAAAAATATTATCAATAATAAATTCACGATTTTTGATTTTAACTCTTTCAGAAGTTGGCTGTTAAGTATGTCTTTACAACAAACAATGTCTTGGTTTTCAAAACAATTTACAGAAACAAGAGGCTCATCGCTTACGTTTGAGTGCCTCGGTTGTGATTATGTTAGTTTTGCTACAAAAACATTAATGTTTACTAATTCTATTGATTCAGATTTTGAAATTGATTTCTCACGTTCAGAAAAAATTGATATATGCAAAGAAAATACAATTTTCCACAATATGCAGGAATACGAATTACTACCCGAAGATTTTAAGATTATAAGCGGTAATGTAGATATAACTATCAAAGATACTTTTTCTAAAATTAGTTGCTTATTAAGTTTAGCTTATATTTCTACTTATTCAAGGATAGATAACAGTAGTATTGAAGGTAAAATTGTTGGTGAAAGAACAAAAAATTATAATTATAATATTTCTGCATTTACAGACAATAAAAATTTATTCAGATTATATGAATGGTCATATTCAGATAATATATCAGATAAATTGCAAATATCACGGAATATATTAAGCCTAATGTGTAATTTCGATAATATAAACCAAATTGATAAACATATTTTCGAGGTAATAAAATCCCATTATAGATTTTATTTAAAAGATAATTTAAAGGAATATCTACAATTAAAACGTGATATGTCTGAATTTATCAGCAATACTTTTGTTCAAATTAGCGAGTATAGTATGTCGGTTCTCAATGCTTTCAAAACCAATCTCTTAGCACTCGGGGGCTATTTATTCGGACTGGTTCTTACCGTTATTAGTGGTGGAATAGACATACTCGATATTTTTTCTGACACTATTATGAAATTAACAATTATTGTTTTATGTTCTTCTGTTATATACCTATTGATTTCTAAATCAGAGGCACAACACAAGTTAAATGATGTACAAGACGGCTATGAGGCTATGAAAAAAAGCTACAAAGATATTTTGTCAGAAGATGAGATAAAAACGCTCACAGAAGATGATGGTGAAAGTATACTTGATAAATTTAAAATTAAAGCCCAGAAAGGTATGAGAAACTGGACTATTATCGGAATCGGTTTTATGATTGTCGGAATAAGTTTTTGCTCTTTAAAATTGTTTGCATTTTAGGATATAATTGTTAGGTTGTTAAATGAAATACAATAACACACAAACCGCCGTATTTTTATCACGTCCGAATCGCTTTATTGCAGAGGTTTTGATTAACGACAAGACAGAAATTGTTCACGTTAAAAATACAGGTCGGTGCAAGGAATTACTCGTAAATGGTGCGACTGTGATTTTAGAAAAATCAGATAATCCAAACAGAACCACACAATACGATTTAA
>JAISIJ010000179.1 GCA_031262245.1 Oscillospiraceae bacterium
CTTAAAAGCCCTAATCGCAAGCGTGTTGCAAAGGAAAATTGGCTGATGGCTTATAACACGCACGAGCCTATAATCAGTCAGGAAATGTTTGATAATGTGCAAAAAATACTGAAATCACACCGCCGTGAGGGGAAAAATTCGGGCTATTTAAATATTTTTTCGGGTATCATAAAATGCGAAACTTGCGGACACGCAATGTGCCAAAATAAATCTCACAGAAATCCGAAAGAAAATCCGATTGAAAATGTCGATTTTCGGTGCTGTAATTATACGTCAAACGGCAAGAAATTATCGGGTTGCACCTCGCATACTGTTCGAGTAAGTGTCTTGCACAAAATCATTTTGGAAGATGTCCGAAAACAAGCAGAATCTGCACTTAAAAATCAAAATTTTGCTGAAAATTTGCGTAAAAAACTTTCTAAAAATACGGTTTCCGCAACCGCAGATTTGAGAAAAGAAATGCGAAAATGTAAAGTCAGATTATCGGAATTAGACAATATTTTTCTCGAACTTTATAATGATAAAATTTCAGAAAAAATCAGCGAACGTAATTTTTCAATGTTATCACAAAAATATGAAAAAGAACAAAATCAATTGCAAAATTGGATTTCAGAAATTGAAAATATTCTTTCTGCTGAGGATAAATCAAAGCAAAATGTTTCGGATTTTACGCTTGAAATTCAGAAATACGCTGATATTATTGAGCTAACTTCTGAAATTTTGAACCGCCTTATTGACAAAATCACAATCGGTGAAAAATACACAGGCGAAGACGGCGAAATTCACCAGAATATTACGATTTATTATAAGTTTATCGGTAATATTTTGTAACTAAAAAGGTATCGCAAGAGCAAAAAATCTTGCTCTTGCGATTTAAATGAAATGTTCCGTAAATTTGCGGTTAATAATATGACCGCCACGGATGAGATGGATTTTGACACAATCGGCACTCAAAAAACCGCCATTTTTCTGATAATTCCACCTGCGAGAAATCCGTATAAAACAATTATAAACATCTTTTACTCCCAACTTTTTGAGCGTTTAATGCACGTTGCAAGGACAAAATTTAACGGCAGACTTCCGATTTTGGTGAGTTGCGAATTGGACGAATTTGCGAACTGCGGACAAATTCCTAATTTTTGTGAAACTCTCGCCGTAGTTAGCTGTACATAACGACAAAAAATAAAACTAACGAAATGCAGATAACAAGTACACTAAACTAACAAAACAGTCCTCAATACGAGGGCTGTTTTGTTAGTTATACAAAAGAATCGACAAGAAAGCCTAAAAAGATATAAAATTTTTGAAATTTCAGCAAAAAACACTTGCATTTTATGAATAACTGTGTTATAATATAATTAAAGTATTATGGGGTATTTATATCAAAATACACATCCGTTCATTACATAAATATCCATATCAAACATTTAAGTAAAGTATACTTTTACTTTTACATTTCAACTGTGAGGCGTTAGTTATGATAGATAACGCATATTATTACGACATAGAAACAAAATCTCCTGTTCGAATAAACGCTGACAAAGCTTCAGAACAATATTCACGAGGAATAAGTTCAAAACCTGAAAGGAATGATGACAATCGTCCAAGTCCGTATATTTGTGAGTTTTGCGGAGAATATTTAACTTTAACAAAAAAAGTAAAGAAGCAACGACCACACTTTAATCACTACACCGAGAAAGACTGTGAAGGCAAAGCACTACAAAACAACTATAACTATAAAAAGAATAATCCTCTTGGTATTTCTTTACCTTTGAAGATAGACATCACAAACAATAAGATTTCTGTTTCTGTAGGCTTTAGACCACTATCTAACGAACAATATGATAACGCACAGAAAGCTGATTTAGAAGTTTATATCGAAGAACAAAAGTATAATATTGCCAACCGTATCTCTTGTGATTATACAACTTATTTGCCGATTGGCAGTAATATTCGTGAGGAGTATTCTATAAAGTTCAATGATGAAAATTGTATTCCGAAAGAAATCTGGGGACGTACAGTTTTAGGAATAAAGCCAAGCGGAACTTTGTTCACTTACAAAAATGATGGCTGTGAAGAAAAACGCTTGAATAGAAATGCAACAGTCTATCTCAATACAGAATACTTATTGTTAACAAAAAAATTTCCCACATCTAATTTAATCATACAACGTAAACCCAGTATAAATGACTGGAATATTTACGTTGTGTCTGCTAAAAGTTTTACAGAAGAAACTTGGCTATTTTTTCTTTCATATGGAGTTAACTTAACAGAAAAAACAGCTGAATTAATTCCGATTTATCCGTTAAGCATACGTTCAGCCTCTTTTGTTACACACTTTTCAGAAAAAATATGGCTTTATAAGACCCACGGAGAATGTGAAATATACCCTAATAAAAGAAATTTTTCCAATGAGAGTAGGTTTATTTCTATTCCTAAAAGCAATTTACATCAAATAGTATCAATAAGCCAAAAATCTAATCACACTAACGTATTAAAATACCTGTATATTCAACACAA
>JAISIJ010000184.1 GCA_031262245.1 Oscillospiraceae bacterium
CGAAAATATGTTCTTTAACAACAGCAGACATAATAAAATTCTCAACAGGTTCATATGAGAATTTGAGTTTTTCAGGTCTGACACATACACTCACAAGATGTGGCGGTCCGAAGTCGCCGGTTAGCTTTATGGCCCCGCAGCCTGTTTCAAAACTGACGAGTCCCAGCGATGGGTCATTCCTCGGGTGTTCAATCTCAATTAACCCCTCGAATATATTTATTTCACCGACAAAACGTGCAACAAATTCACTTGCGGGTCGTTCATATATTTCATCAGGCGGGGCGATTTGCTCAATATTGCCGCCACTCAGAACCGCTATTCGGTCGCTCATTGTGAGGGCTTCTTCTTGGTCATGGGTTACAAAGATGAAAGTTATACCGAGTTTTCTTTGTATGCGCTTAAGCTCAATCTGCATCTGTTTACGTAGTTTCAGGTCAAGCGCACCGAGAGGCTCATCAAGGAGCAACACTTTCGGGTGATTAACAAGTGCACGAGCAATTGCAACGCGCTGTCTTTGCCCGCCGGATAGCTGGGAAGGATAACGCTTGCCGAAGTCATACATCTGAACTAACTCAAGAATTTCCGCAACACGCTCTTTTATTTCAGATTTAGGAATTTTTTTAATTTTCAGTCCGTAAGCAACATTTTCCATTACCGTCATATGAGGAAAAAGCGCGTAACTTTGGAAAACCGTATTTACGTTGCGTTCAAAAGGTTGCTTATTCTGAATAGGTTCGCCCTCAACGGTTATTTCGCCTGAATCAGTCGATTCAAAACCGGAAATCATCCTGAGGAGCGTGGTTTTTCCGCAACCCGAAGGACCTAAAAGCGTCAGAAATTCGCCTGCTTTTACGGACAGTGATATATCACGGACAACTCGGTTATCTCCGTAACTTTTACTGATATTTTTACATTCGACAATAATGTCAGACATCGGTAATCCCCTTGTTTAACATTTTTTACAAAACCTTTTCGCCGCGTTCGCCATTACGTATACGAATTGCTTCATCAACGCCGCGTACAAAAATAACACCGTCGCCCGGTGTGCCTGTACTGAGTTTTTCGCGTACTTGCTCGACAATCCCTTCAACGGCAGCATCGGCTACAACGGTTTCTACTCGAATTCTCGGCATAAAATTAACGACAACTTCCGCGCCTTTTGCTGCCTTTTGCGAACCGCACCCCATAACGGACGAAACGGTCATTCCGTAAACGCGGTCGCCGGTAAGTATTTGCTTTAAGGTCTGTATGTGTTCGGGTTTGATAATAATTACAAGTTCTTTCATTGTATAAGATTTACCTTTCATTACAATTTACGTTCATACCACTTGTTATATTATAGTATATTCTGTATTAGTTGTCAAGTTAAATTTGAAAATGCAGTATTCAAATAATTATGATTTAAGAAAATAGAGAAAGACAAAAGAAAATTCGCTTGCCAAATAACGTCAGGCTAAACATATTCGATTACCGTACGGTCAATAAACATAAAAGCCTGTCAGACTCTACGTTTGACAGGCTTTTTGATGGATTGAAGAACCGCTCAAATTCTCGGGAGGCTCTCGTGTTGTATTTAACTCATGTTCAATCTATAAGTACTGGAACTTTATCCGGGATCGGCTTCCGGACAACGAATTTATTTTCAATTGTTTCTAAAAAACTATATAAACTCGGATACGTTGTCGGTTCAAACTTTTTAAGTTTGTTTATAAAATCACTGATTTCTTCATCTCTTAAGAGGGGTCCGAATTCTTCGGTAATTACCTCTTCGTTTACTATTGAAAGTCTGCGTCCGACTAAAATAGCCTCAAAATCATTTAAAAAATTTATAACAGAAGCTCTTAAAGCGTACAGTGGTTCATCGTCTATACAATATGTTCCATTTTCGTCAATTTCACTAATTATTGTTGATTTACAAAAATCTTTAATTATTAACTTAAACTTCTGCCCGTTAACATAGAATGCTTGACGCAAAAAGAGTTTTTGCATATTTTCATATTCGTCTTTTGGGTCTAAACTTTCAGCGATTTTTATCGCTTTAAGTTGGTTTTCCTGATTACCGTTACTCCAATTAACTATAATGTCAAAAGTTTTCATACGTAGAGCTTCATCATGAGCATCTGCTTTTGTTTTTATGGAAATAACAAAACCAGCGGCTGCGAATACCAGACCGAAAGCTGAAAAACTTGATAAAACAATGGAAGCCATTTGTTCAAATTCTATTTCATTGCTTAAATATTCACTAATAGAAAAAATTATGAAAAATATAGAAAAAGCCATACAAGAGACCGAAACAATTCCAATAACTAAATAGAGGAGTAAATTTGTTTTCTTTTTCAGTATTTTCAAAATAGTCACCTTCATTTTATAACTTGTATAAATATATTTTGAGTTACATAATACTTAACAGAATATAGATTATTTACAATTATACCATATTTGAGTATGCAAATATAGTTATAAATATTAAATAACTATTAAATTATTTGTTAATAGTTCGCAGTTTTTTAAGAAAATGAAATTTCACAAACGATGTACTATAAAATACATATTGTACTCAAAAGATTTTGTAAGCTATTTGTCCAAAATAAGATGAAAGATTTGCTGATTTGTTGTTTTGCGGTTGACAAATGTATAAATTTGTGTTATAATACAGTTGTAGTTTGGGAAAATTTTGGCAACAATTTTCTATAAATGGTTTTTGTTTTGAAAATAATTGTTGATATCGACGGATTTTTTTCACAGGACGACATTAGTAAGTATTATAACGAAGATAATCGACGTGTTTTAGGTTTTGATTATGAAGAACAAGATGATAATTCTTTGTTAGAACAGTTTTATTTAGGTTTAAGAAGTTCTTCGATATTTATTGCTGATAAAAATGATAACTTGAATGAAGTCAAAGATAAAATACGTAAGTTCTGTACACTTTATTTACGCGAAGCTCATAATTATGTAGCTCGGCATAAATCAAAAGGCAATTTACCGGCTGATTTTATGTGGATTATCAGAGAAGTAATAAAATCGACACTTAATTCTGAACAAAGTAACATTGAAAATGTAAATTTTAGATTATCAATGAAGCCCAGATTGTCTGCTCGCGTTTTCGATTCAAATACTATTGTTATTCCGGCATTATCCAGAACAATTTTACTTCAATGTAATTTAGCATTAACAAATTCTGCTTATAATGCTATTGAAGAAAGCGGTGAACTAAATGGAAAAGTAAATATTTTTGAAATTGAGAATTATCTTAATGTTTCCAGATTAGCCAGAAATCTGCTTCCATGTTTAATTTTCTGCCATGATGATATTCCTGTTAACAATTTACCGTTATTTAGTGGCTACACAGAAGATTCCGTTAAAACTGCATTAGCTTTCACAAATCTACAAATGATGTTTATTACTGCTCACGAGTATGCCCATATTGTATTAAAGCATTTTATAAACGATGATCCTAAAAATCCAGGTTTCGATAAAGAGTATGAAGCGGATGATTTCGCTCTTAATACATTACTTAATTACATAAACAAAACAGAATTATTCAGTGCAGACGATGTTTTTACATCGATAAGGTGGCTTTTTAAGTTTATGTTGTTAGAAGAAATGATCGGCATATTGATTCAAGGAAATTCGATTAAAAATTATGAATCCTTAATAGAAAAGAGGTGCGCCAGACTTCAATCAAGAATTATTAATGAGCATTATGTCAAAACAAATACATTATTGGACATATACGGCATTTTTGAAATTGTTGCAATAGAAAACGAACTGAAAGGGCAAGGTGTAAGCATAACCAAGGAATTACTTGAATGCATTGAAAAATCTAAAATCACAAAGGAGATGGAACCATGGTGGGAAAAAATAGCGAAAGCATAATCAAATTCAAGTTAACAGCGGAAACGAATTCACCAAATAGCATACTTGATTTGTTTGTGAATTCTGATAAAAATACTAGTATAGAGATATGTGATGGAAATGCAAATCTTGAATTACTAAATACTAATAATTCGGGATCATTTGACGGAACTTATGTAATCGAATTACTTGTATCTTTTCCGTTTGATGTAGCTGCGGGAGTTTTAGCGAACTTTATTTTTAAAAAAATATGCAGCGGTGCGAAAAAAATAGAAATCAACAATCACCGCACGCGTATGACCGAAGAAGGCATCATTCAATCAATTGAAAAGAATGTTCATACGATTGAAATAGAAGACCCCGGTTCTTCCAATAAGTATATATGATCACAGATAACTAATTAAAAGCGGACTGCCTACGCCTCCGATTGTTTATTTCGAACACGAACCATATCGCCCCATTGTTTACGCTTTTTCCCGAACAGTGCGGATATACGGAAAATTGACATTAGCTGGCGGAAACCGAAGGATTCAAGAATTGAGAAGAACATAAGCTTTAGTACATTTCCGGCACTTAGGGTATTCCCGAAAAGATACTTATCAAGCAAAATCGAAACCCACGTAATAACCATACTGTAACCCATATATACAAACAGATAAAGCATAAAAAACTCTACATTCAAAAGCCCGAATAAATAGGTGGTAACAATCGCAACAAGCCCTAAAATATCAAGAAACGGAGCTAAAAGTTCAAATATAAGAAAATATGGGAAAGCAATTAAACCGACTGCGCCGTATTTGGGATTAAACGCCATAAACATATGGCTTTTAAG
>JAISIJ010000230.1 GCA_031262245.1 Oscillospiraceae bacterium
TTTTTCGCTTCATATGCAAGGCAACTTGCACCATATCCGATTTGTTTGATTATAACATATTCATTTCCGCCGAGAATTATAGATATACCCGGTTTTAATGCTTCACGATTATTACTCATAGTTGCCTTGCCTTTCATTGAAATTTGCCATTTAATTTATCTAAATTTAAGATGCAATATAGGTGTGTAATAGGCTATTAAATAATTCAAGCGTTCCGCTTAACTCTTCGGTTGCATCGTTATCAAGAGCACGAACACAATTTAAAATTATCCAGTCATATGGGTCTGCCGGGTTGATTTTCCCAAAACCACATTCAAGAAGGTCAGAATTAAGTTTTGCATAAAATTGTTTATAAAAACTGATTTTTGCACGTTTTTCATTAGTCAATGCGTATTCCTGTTTAAACACTTCGTTTGCGAAAAATAACAGGATATACGTTTTACGAGAATACCCTGCATTAGCGGCAATTTCAGCATCTTTCGTCATTTCTGAAATGTATTCATCACGTGGGAAATTGCTTATAATTTCTGCAAGAACAGGTTTGTCTTTTGCACTGAATTTATCATTTTTAGTTACTATAAACGAACGAAGTATTTCGTCAAAAATTATTTCGGAAAGTATTGTTACATCTTTGTCGTGATAGGTAGTAGTAAAGGGTTCTTTGCATAAAACTGCACCTTTCCGAGGAAAGAATTCATAATATGGTTCAGACAACTGGTCGCCCTTATATTCGTCTATAGAACTTTTGATGCGTTTTTCAAGTTGATTGAGTTGTTTCATAAAAAGGCGATGTGCCGAAGTCTTGTAACCGATAAAATTATGCTTGTTATCGGTTAACAAGTCGATAAAATCCGCTCTTGACATTTCAAATAGGTCGGAAAACAGATTTTCAAGGTGACGTGTAGATGCCGTGGAATCGGAAAATTCCGGTTCTGATTCATAGTCGGTATACTTTTTATATTCGTCCAGAATACTTTCAACTTCAGAATAAGGCAAACCATTCTCAAGTGCATAGCAAACCACTACGTCTTCAACTTTCCGGAAGTTGAAACCATTCCACTTGCACACCTTGAACATAAACTCATTAGCAGTAGATATTGCAGTCTCTTTCGGCAAGTCAAGTGCAAAGAGAATTTTTATCGCACTATCCCTGTCCGGCATACGATTGCCCTGTAACCATTTCGCCGTGTCGCTCTCATCCTTGTTGAAAAGCAACTTCATCTTCTTTTTGAACTCGGCAGCAACCTTATTCTCTTTTATCTCAGGATGATATTTCGCAAACCAAGTTGGGATTCCGTTGGCAGGGTTACGAAAATTATTCTCATCTTTAAGGAACTCCAAAGCCTCATCAGGTGTCAGAGATTTTTCGAGCATAGCCTTTGCCCACTCGGTTATATTACCATTAATTTTTGTATTCATTGCATTCTCTCCCTTTCTTATCTGTATAAATATTACATTAATAGGATTAAAAATGTACACAAAACTGTCGTTAAAGACTTGGCGAAAATAAGTTATTTTGGCGTAGATAATACACCTGTTTATAGTATGTATATCCATTAAATGGATAAAACAGTATGTTCACGGAGCACACTAATTTTAAGTCTGCCAATTTGAGATTATTCCTTGTATCATATGTTTGTGTCTAATGTAACGACCAAACTTATCGACAAATTGTCAACAAGTTAGTGGGTTAGCGAAAAAAGGATTGGAAAAATCTTAGTAATTATATTTATTATAATACATTTTTTAGCGTTTGTCAAGTACTTTTTTAAGATATTTGATAATTTTATTTTAAAATTGGGGGGAACGTTGTGTATTTTGCACAATAAGCAGATTTTTCAGTGGATAAATGTTTTAACGGATTCAGTAAATTAGTGAGAAAACAATGGAAAAGAGCCTATCCAAGGAGGATACGGCTCTTTTTTTATTTTTCAACTTTATTACTTAATCGTTTATATTCCTGTATGCTTTCAAGGCAGCGATGATTTCATTTTCTATTTCTTCCTGCGATTGTTCAGGAGAAAAGAATTCCGAGAGAATTCTCGTTCCTAAACGGACAGCTGACACACTACTCGGGGTGGGCGGTGATTTTGTTATGGTCTGTTTTATCATTTTAATTGTAAGTTCGCCGCCGTTCGTTTGGACGATACTTCGCAATTCTTTTGCTTGTGCTATTGTCATTGGCTTGTCAATTTCAGTAAGATATTCAGCTATTTTTTCTTGACTGTCTTTGTGTATGAAAGCCAAATCAACCGCAGCTATGAAGGGAAGTTTTTTATTGTCGAGATGTTCAAAAAGACTGTCTGTAAGGTCTTTCAACTTGAAATATCTTGAAAGTGTTCGTGCATCGATTCCGAATAAAGTTCCGACTTCTTTTGCGGCGTCATACCTGTCGCTGTTTTGTTCCGTAACCTTTTCCGAGATAATTTTCGTTTCCGATAAGATAATCAATCGAATAAACTTCGCCACGATTTTCAAATTTACGTCCGTTCCAATCCTCAAAATTTTGCGAATCAAAGCAGTCGTAATACTGACAGAAACCGATAGGCACATCTCCGC
>JAISIJ010000308.1 GCA_031262245.1 Oscillospiraceae bacterium
TAATATGGTGGGTGTTTTCCGCAAGAAAAACTGAATCCTTCTTCATTTGGATAGGATTGAAAAAACCGCGTATAACAGAAAAGAAAAAATTTATAACTGCTCTTTTCGTTACAATCATAATCAGTGTATCAATACAGTTCAATTATTCCGAGCTGGATTCTCCACGGTTTTTCAAACTTATATGCGGCAGTTATAATTATGTTTAATTTATTATAACTAATCGGTTTTCATTCACACTGCAGACGAAATTTAGCATTTAAATCGCCGGAGAACCCAATGTATAACGAAAAATCAGACAGCCTTTCGATGGGCACCCCACAGGCAGACCGTTACAAATTATCGGCGACCTTGCCGGAGACAACGCTGTCGGAATAACCGATATTGTCATTACGGCAAAAATACTCTGCAATCAAATTCCTTATATCAAATCTCTTTTCGCTGCTGCCGATTTAAACGCAGACAATGTGATAAATGCAGTCGATTTGGCGATAATGAAGTATTTGGTTTTGAAGAAATAGTTATTAATTCTGATTATCTAAGCAAAAAATTAAGCCATTCGGATATAGTTTGATAAAGTCAAATTATATCCACCTGCATTGTTTGTAGTGGCGAAGTTAACATACCCGGTATACATTAGTAATTTTCGTTAGTTTTTGGTAGCAACTGCCATAAATGGTCGAAAATTGACTTAGAAATTTAAATCCAACCGCTATATAACCGATTATATTAAAATATCAACCATTTAGTAAAAAACGGTTGATTTTATTTTTTAAAAATGGTATAATATAAACACGCAGAAAGGTGTGGTGTGAGAATGAAAATTAAAATCAAACTCGACGAACAATGTGGCGAAACAACCGTTATCATCAAAACTCCGAAAATTACCGACGAAATACTTAAATTGTCAAAATCGCTTTCCGAAAATCCCTTTGATTTGTTGGTCGGATTCAGGAATGGAAATGCGGTAATGTTGGATGCTGACCGTATTTTTCAGTTTTATTTGTCAAGTCAAAAAAATATACGCAATAACCGATGATGATGAATACATCGTAAAAATGCGACTTTATGAGCTCGAAGAACGTTTGTCGAAAAGCAAATTCGTTCGTGTTTCAAATTCTGAAATCATAAATCTCGGAAAAGTAAAGGACTTTGACCTCAGCTTTTCGGGCAGCATATGTGTTAGATTTGTTGACAATACCACGACATTTGTGTCAAGGCGATTTGTTACAAAAATTAAAAAATTTTTAGGAATGTGAGGTGTTTTATTATGAAAAAACAAATAATTAAACGTGAAATTTTAGGATTTCCGCTGGGAATTTGCCCTGGATATATGATTACCATAGCAATTTCGCTTTTGTTGAATGACGGCAAGTATCATTTATGTGTTCCTTCGCTGATTGAGCAGTGCGGAAATGAGCTTAAAGCGGTGATTTTGCAAACTATACTTTGCGGAATTCTCGGCTCTGTTTTCTTCGCTGCGTCAATGATATGGGAACTCGAAAAATGGAGTATTCCAAAACAAACCGGAATATGCTTCACAATTTCCGCTATCACAATGTTGCCGATTGCATATTTTACACATTGGATGGAGCGAACGTTATTTGAATTTCTTTTATATTTCGGTATTTATATCTTTTAATAAATCGTCAAAATTTTGATACCTGTTTTCAGGTAATTCATTAAGACATTTTTCAAGTATATTGAATAAATTAGCATCTAAATTTTCTTTATTAGATTTTAAAGTTTCTTGATTATAAATTGAGTAATTATTACCTATTAACAAGTATAATCCGACTGCACCAATTGAATATATTGAAGAACATATTGATTGTGTTGTGTCTCATAATTCAGGTGCTGAAAACTTACCTAATTTATCGTTCGGTTTTAAATTAATTCTATCTTGTTTAATTTCCCATCTTAAAAGATAAATTCTTTCAAGTTCATCATCAAATAAAATAAATTCCGGCGATATATTACTTACATATATTTCTTCTGAAGTTAAAAAGATTAAAACTTCTGTAAGTTGTTTAATTATATTTATAACTTCATTTTCATTTATTTTTCCTTTAATTTGAATGTATTTATTTAATGATATTGCTTCTTTATATCTGCGAACAAAATAAATATAATCATCTTCTTCATCGTAACATTCAATAAATTGAGTAAGATTTTTATGTGTAATCTTAAGTAATTCGTTTTTTTCTTTAACCAATTTATGTTTGTATTTATCTTTATATATGATCTGCAAACGATTAATAACAAAAATTTTGTAATTTTGGGGGTTTAGTGCTAAATACCATTCTCCTATATTATTTTCTCCACCTCCGATTAAATCTAAAATCTTGTATTTATCTCTAAATGGGTCGGGTATTTCAGTTAAATTATTATCATTAGTTCTCGATGATGATAAATCTTTTTCTTTTATTTTTAATCTATCAATATCTCTTTGAATTTCATCAGGTACAGCCATTCCAATAATAATGAAAATGAATTCATAGAATAAAGATTTTAAAAATTTTTCATCATCAAAATGAATGCATAGAATATCGTATTCGAAATTTGCATTCTTTTCGTCTTTTATATTCTTTATATTTTCTTTTATCGTATGCACTTTGTTTTTAAACTTTTTTGTAAAGATTTCTAATCCAGTTTTTACATCTAATAATTCTAAACTTTTATAACTGGAGTTATCTCCCGCTTTCCATTTGCTTATATAAGCTGGAATTATTCCTTTTTCAGAATAAGAAAAACCACACTCTTCTAGTAACTCGGCAAATTCAATGTTTTTTTTTTTTTGCTGTAGGAAATAAGCAATTAATAATATTATGTATTTTCTATTTTGTTTCCTCCGTTTTTAAAATATGTCTTCTCTATAATTTATCCTGTTTTTTACCATAATTTTTCCTTGACAAGTATGGATTTAAATGCTATAATATATACTATAAACTGGTTCATTATCTGGAAAGGAGCAAGACCGGATGTTTTATATGTAAATCTATTATACATATAAAACTTAAGAATAAAAGAAGTCAGTTTGATTTTCAAAAACTCAACTTAATTAATTGTAAAGGAGAACTTACCAATGAAAAAATTAGTCAGCGTCTTAACGGCATTAGTTTCTTGTATTACAATATTGTCAATGTGTTTTTCAACGGTTTCTGCCGGAGTAACTAATTCAAATTTTATAAATTTACAAGAAGTTAGATATGCTGTAGTATTAAACAATCCTAATGGTGGATTGTTAGGTTCTGGACATCAAGCTATTATTCTTGTTGATAATTATGGCAATGGGGAATTATTTAGCTTTGGTCCTGCAAATGACGATTGGTCAAAAAAAGCTTGGAGTCCCGGAAGAATTGATTATGGTTTATATAGCAGGAACGAACTAAACGGTGTGTTGAAAAGTCATAGTTTTCTTTCATTTAGATTAACTAATAATAATAAAACACAACATTCTCAATGGTATACTTTACCACAACGTTATGAAAACTATAATTATATTGTAATTCCTGTTACATCAAATGAAGGTAATAGAATGCTCGCAAAAGCCAAGGAATATATTAATAACATACCTCAATACAAACTTTTTAGTTTTCAGTGTGATAATTTTGTATCAAGTATTATGGGAGCTGGTGGTAAAGATTTTTGGGTTGGGAACATTCCAAATATATCTTTTGATAATATCAGTAAATCTTGGGGGTATGGCATTTATTCGTCGTCATACTGGCAAGCACCGATTTTATCTTCATCAATATCTACAAGTGCGTATGTAGTTACTGCAAACGGCGGTGTCAAAATTCGAACAGGAGCAGGAACGGGTTACTCGCAGGTAGGCGGTGTGTCTAAAGGTTCAGTGATTAGGTATACAGAATCAAGAAGTGCAAACGGATACACTTGGATAAAAATCGCATCCGGTTCATCGTTCAACAGCGGAACTTGGGGCAACACAACAGGCAATTGGGTTGCTATGGTGGGAGGAAGCACGTCTTCATCTGCTTCTGTTTCCCCATCGACAAACTCATACACAGTAACTGCAACAAGCGGTGTCAAAATCCGAACAGGAGCAGGAACGGGTTACTCGCAGGTAGGCGGTGTGTCTAAAGGCTCGGTGATTAGGTATACAGAATCAAGAAGTGCAAACGGATACACTTGGATAAAAATCGCATCCGGTTCATCATTCAACAGCGGAACTTGGGGCAACACAACAGGCAATTGGATTGCTATGGTAGGATAATTTATA
>JAISIJ010000085.1 GCA_031262245.1 Oscillospiraceae bacterium
ATAGAGCTTGTCGGAAATAATCATAGAGGGACCAAATTCACGATCCTCCGATATATCGAAACATATATCCTCAAGTTCGACACCGTTAGTTTTAAGACAATAAAACGCAGAATCCTTAATCTCTTCAAAGTCAAAATAGTCTGAATAGATTAGATTTTTTATTGTATCGCATTCTTTTTCAGAGATAATAACAAAATTTTCTAATAGGTTTTTGAAATACTTCCGGCTTTCTTTCGACCAAGCCATTAAGGGCGGAGCGTCGTAATAAGCATTTTTGTCTTCATATGCAATTACTTCAAGCAAAAATTGCCGCCTCATTTTTTCGCGGTCAAGGGGCTTGATTCTCAGCGAAAACGGCAGCGTTTGCACTGCAATGTAATCTTCATTATACGAAATTACGTTATCGTAATGCCAACGTCCGAGCGAATAGGCTACAGGCTCTTTATCGTTAAACAGCGAGTTTAGATTGAGATCAATCCCCGTATAGTCGTGTTCACGAATAAAATTGCCGCCGGCATAAGAGCTGTCGGCGGCGTTTATATTCACAAAGAGGTCACTGAGAACTGTCTCAAAAAATTCGTTTATGTCGGTTTGCTCGTCAAAGCCGTTGTCGAGTTGTTCTTGTGCTTTTTCGATAACAGGGTCAATAATAATCATTTGATTACCTCCTATTATTAAATGTTTTACGGTAATAATTGAAAATAAACGATATTTTCATCTGTTACAACCGCTATCGGCTCTGCATAAATTTTATCCTCATATTTATAGAAATGTGCAATCAGAGTGTTACCGATTAAGTCTTCAGGTTTAACATCGTAAAACATGTGCAAATAATCAAGATGCCCGTCGTTTCTTTTTGTCTGCATAGGATGTAAATGATTTGCAATATTATTAAAATCAGCGATGGTGATGTTATTTCCTTTTTCATCGCTGATAACTGCAATTTTGATTTGACCATTTGGTTGTCCGCTTCTATATCCGTATCTGATTTCTTTAATTGTAATAAAGAAAACTGTTGTGAACTCTTTGTCATGCAAAAGAGCAGTTTTAACTTTTCTTAAAATATCAGCATAATCCGTTTGACCAAATGCTTTAAGACGTTTTATTTGCTCTGTTGTAATACGCGAGTTCGGCATACTGTCAAAACCGAATTTAGCAGGATTTGATTCCGCTTCAGTATTATGATAATCCGGAATATAAGCTTTAGTTATACCAAAATCATCTTCATACAAATACATTTTTGTAACGCGAAAAACATGAAAATTGTTGCTGCAATTATTTCCTGAACATTCGTAAATCTCTCCCGTATTCAAATCGACCGAAACGCCTTTAGCTTTGTATCTCCATATTGGATATAGCTCAACATCGGTAATACTGCGGGCAGTTTCATCCGAAAAAGAATTATATTTAAGATAATGTAAACCGACACTGCTATCGCAATAATAAATCGGTTTGCCGTTAGCTATTTCTTCTAAAAATTTCTTAGCTGCAGCAATTTTTTTGCATAAATCGTATATACCATCTTCAACTGTATGAGGAAAATACCTACGACTTTTATCTTCAAACAAACCGCAATATTCACCGACATAATAACGAATGTCATAGCTTTTTATTTTTGCTAAAAATATTTCTTCCGTGTTATATATTTTACAGCTATCTCTGTCAACAATACACCGTTTTACTTCTTCGTCCTCGGAATATTCACAACGCATATCACATATTGATTTTAAGCAATTGCTCAAATGCTTTGCGATAGCTTCTTCCAAAAGCTCTAATCCTTCAAGTTGCAATTCTATTTTTTCTTTAAGATTTTCAGTTATCATGTTTTTCCTCCGCAATTTTTATTACTCTTTTTAGTAATTCTCTGACATTATCTGTTGTAGAAGCATCATCTATAATAGTCTGACAAGTCATAATCACGTCACAACCTGTGTAAACCATATAATCATATAGATTTTCTTCATCAGAGTATGATGACTCTTCTTCGGGTTTATCTGAATAGATGTCGAATGAACATTGCAACTCTTGGAGATAAATCGGACGAATCTTTTCTTTCATTCTGTCGATTTCATCTTCCGAAACAGGAATAATCCGAGCAATCGGATACACAGAAAGCGGTATATGTCTGTTACTTATATATCTTTCATTGTCACTGTCGTAACCTTGATATACAGCATATGAAAGCGGCGGATCAGAAAGTCTGCTCATTTTTTCAAGAAAATAAACGGGTGAGATTTTTTTGTATAAAGATTGAAAATCAATTTCAATAAAGCACTCCTTATTTTCTTCTATCTTTGCGTATTTGTTTTTGTTATCTTTTGATAGCTTCCCATCAAAGTCACTATTAAGCGAAAAAATATATTCGCTATTTTGTGTCTCATATGCTGTCATGAAATTTTCGATAATTGCTTTTGTTCCCATGCTACCACCTCTATTTAAAAATTTCTTCTTATTATATACCAGAGTTTTTTAAAAAAAATTAATATTTTGTCGAAATTATACTATTTGTATATTTTCATGTGCATATTAAGCATAATGGAACCATCATTTCATCATACGAAAACCCCGCATGATTTCCGATATTTATCTTAAATCTGCCATTTTGGTCATACCAAATACACTTATCATTTATCGAAACCGCTATAAAATCGCCGAGAAAATCATCAACTAATTTATGCGGATTGCCAAAGCCGAATAGGTTATTTTTCAGTGCATCTTCACGTGAGTATAGCAAAAAATCATCAGTGGAAAATGTGTTAAAAAACCTTTCCGCAAACTTATCTTTAAATTTATCTTTTACATAAAAACTGATATTTCTTCGCTCACGTCCCGGCGGTAACCATAGCATTTCTTCAATCTGCGGAAATTCCGAAATCAAATATGTTTTTGTGTCAACCTGCCCATGGTCTGCGGTTACTATAAGCAGAGTGTCTTTCAGTTTTGATGCAAGCTTTTCTATACTGCGGTCAAAATCGTATATCAAATCGAGTGTTTCTTTCGCGGAACAGCCGTATGTATGCTGTGTTTTGTCCGGTTCATGAAAATACGCATAGATGTATTTTTGCCCGTCACGAGAACAAACGTCCGCAATTTTTTCGCAAATTTCATTAAACGGCATATCGAAATTAAACCCGCCCTCAGGAATGTCAAGCGTTTTAATATCCGGGTTTGCACGTTTTATCTGCGATTTTAAATTTTCGTATTCAAGCAGATTCGCGATATCATAAAATGAATTGTCGGTATAGTATTCCTTGCCTGAAAAAAGCTGCAAAATTTTATCATGATATTTGAAATAGGAAGTCCAGCCAAGATAACCATGTTCGATAGGCGAAAGCCCGGAACGGAAGGTTGTAAGAGCAGCGACTGTGGTTGACGGACAAACGGACGTCAGCTCCGCCGCTTTGTGAGAGGCAAGAAACCCGGTCGGTATGAACTCGTTTAGAAAATATGCTCCGAAAGCATCAAGTATGA
>JAISIJ010000435.1 GCA_031262245.1 Oscillospiraceae bacterium
CTGAAATTTATGACGAAGCTATCCATATCTGGGTAGAAAATAATCTTTCCAAAACAGATATTAAAACAGCACCCCACCCCGGTTTTCCTACCGATATGCAACCCCAAATCTCTACCGTTCTGTCTGTTTCAACAGGTACAAGCCTTATATTAGAAGATATTTGGGACCACCGTTTCAACTATGTTGACGAGTTACGTCGTATGAAAGCCAACATAAAAGTTGAACAATCTATGGCTATTGTTGAAGGTGTACCCACCCTTTCCGGAGCAAAAGTCACCGCCACAGACCTCCGTGCAGGAGCAGCATTAATCATAGCCGCCTTAGTTGCAAAAGGCATAACCGAAATTGCAAACATTGAATTTATCGAACGTGGCTATGAAGACATTCAAAACAAACTCAAAGGCTTAAACGCTGACATTGAAAAAATATACTTCCCCGAGGAAACCGAAACCGCCGCCCTCGCTTAATTTTAGTATCTTTTTGTTTCAGAGTATAGCACCTCTCGAAGTTCTTTTTTACTTTTCTCTTAGTTCCTGTGATTCACACCTCTCGAAGTTCCCTAATTCTTTTCGTAGTTGTCGTTTCACAGGCTTTAGTTTGACTTTATATGTACCCCCTTTTCAAGGGGGTTTTTCTTACCTAACTATATCTTGACTAATCTATTGACTTTTTCTTATCTGTATAATATAATAATAAACAGTTACAATCAGACAACCAACACACCTGTGGGGGTAATGTCAGCTAAATTGCCAACTATGAAAACAACTACGGAACTTCGAGAGGTGTACTACTCTGCAACTAATAGAAAAGAGAGATAATAAAAATAGAAGATATCAAAAGAAAATGTCAAGGGTTATCTGAAACTCCCGGTGTATATCTAATGAAAGATGAGAATGGTAAGGTTATATATGTTGGAAAAGCTAAGAACCTTAGAAATAGAGTACCGAATTATTTTGTTAAAGACTATTCTCATTCGACTAAGACGAGGGAGCTTGTCAGTAAGATTGCGGATTTTGATTTTATAACTGTTGAAACTGAATTTGAAGCTTTGGTTTTGGAGTGTAATAAAATCAAGGAATATCGTCCGCAATATAATATAATGCTGAATGATGACGGTGGTTATCATTATATTGTTATAAGAGGGGAATATCCGAAAATAACTGCTGAAATGAAAATACCCGAGGAAGATACTGTCTATCTTGGTCCTTTTACTTCGTCATATGCAACGGCAAAAATTGTTGAAGATGCAAATATTGTATTCAAACTGCCAAACTGCCGCCGAAAATTTCCTGAAGATTTCGGCAAAACTCGCCCTTGTCTTAATTTTTATACTAAACAATGCTGTGGGCTTTGCCGTGGACATATCTCTAAAGAAGAATATCTCTCAATGGTAAGCGGTGCAGTTGATTATATTAAAAACGGTTCAAATTCTACTATTGAAACACTTAAACAACAGATGTTTGAATGTTCGGAGCAATTGAATTTTGAGAAAGCCGCAGTTTTGCGTGACAGGATTAAACTGATACAAAAATCTTGGGACGAGAACAGGATTATTGAAAATATCCATACTAAAACCGATAAAGACGAAAACGCTTTAACAGAGATTAAAAATATTTTAGGACTGGATAAAATCCCTGCATATATCGAAAGCTATGATATTTCCAATTTAGGAAATTCCAACATTGTTGCAGGTATGACTGTTTTTGAAAATGCCAAACCTTTAAAATCGGCATATAAAAAATTTAAAATGAAAACAGTTTTAACTCAAGATGATTACGGGTCTTTGAGGGAAGTTCTCACAAGGCGGTTCAAACGGCTTAATGACGAAAAACTTAAAGAAGACGACAGTTTTCGCCGCAAGCCCGATTTGATTTTCGTTGACGGCGGTAAAGGGCAAGTGTCTGTTGCAAGAAAAGTGCTTGCCGAAATGAATATTGATATTCCCGTATTCGGATTGGTTAAAGACGGTAAACACCGCACACGAGCTATTGCCGGAGACAGCAGAGAAATAGTTGTTTCTCAAGCCTTTAACCTCATAACACGCATCCAAGACGAAACACACCGTTTTGCAATTTCCTACCAACGCAAACGGAGAAATATGACTAACGGTATCAATTAACCTCGAAACACTACAAATTGTATCAAATATTTTTATTTAACAGTAAAAATACAACAAATAGTATCGGAAATATTAAAAAAATATTACAAAAAGATTAAAAAAACGCTTGACATATTTCCTCGCATATTGTAGAATAAACCTATCACCTTGTATACTGCCTCTAATGTCCCACAATCTATGGTATAACAGGGGACTTTATGGGGATAGTCACGCAAATTGTTATGTAAAGGATATTTATGAGAGTAATCAGCGGACTTGCAAGAGGAAAAAATCTACTTTCCCCTACTAATGAAAATATTCGCCCTACCTCCGAAAAGGTTAAAGAGGCTGTTTTTTCCTCAATACAATTTGATTTACCCGACGCTGTTGTCTTGGATTTATTTGCAGGCAGCGGACAGTTAGGTATTGAGGCTTTAAGCAGAGGTGCAAAATTTGCATATTTTACTGAATGTGACAGAGGAAATTTTGAAATTATCAAAAAAAACATTTCCGCCTGTTCTTTCGGAGATAAATCCAAAATATTCAATACCGACGCAAGACTTTTTGTCAAAAAAAATGAACAGAAATTTGATATAATCTTTCTCGACCCGCCCTATGGTTTCGGTTTAATCCCCGAAATCTTGCCCTATCTTCCACCCTTACTAAAAGACGGCGGTAAAATCGTTTGCGAACACGAGGGGCTGGATTTTGGCAACGAGGTGTTGGATTTTTCGGGGTTGAGTTCAGCTAATTCCGAACAAGATTTGCAAGAAAATCTAAAAGTTTTTAAAGAACACAAATACGGGAAAGTATATATTACTTATTTGGTGAAATAAATGGAATCAAGACGTATTGCTGTTTGTCCCGGCTCATTTGACCCTGTTACTTTGGGACATTTAGATATAATTCGCCGGGCATCTAATCTTTTCGATAAAGTTATTGTCCTTATTTCTACTAATGTTTCTAAAACAAAAACCAGTTTTGACTTGCCCGAACGCTTAATGCTTATGGAAAAAGTTATTGTAGGTATGGATAATGTTGTAATTGATATTCTTGACGGACTTTTGGCAGAATACGTTCGCAACGCAAAAGCTACTGTCATAGTCAAAGGCTTAAGAGCTGTCAGCGACTTTGAATATGAATTTCAAATGGCTTTGGCGAATAAAAAACTTTACCCCGCCGCTGAAACAATTTTCCTCACTACTACCTCTGAAAATATGTTTCTTTCATCAAGTGTTGTTAAAAATATTGCATATTTCGGCGGAGATATCTCTCCCTTTGTCCCCGAATGTGTTTGCGAAGATATAAAACAGAGAATTCACAGAACAGAAGAAATTTCTTAGTAATATGTATTGAAAGGTAAAAATATGGCAAAATCAGAATATAAAGACGTTCAGGAACAATTATTTTCCTATAGTGATAAATTACATCCCATAATCAGAAAGATCGCCATTGATAAAAATGCGTTTGATGCACTTTGTCGCAATCTTGCAACTGCTTATGACCAAGATATGAAAGCCTCAAGGGATTTACTTGCCGATAAAGAGAGAATTATTTCTAACGCTCAAGATGAGGCGGGGAATATTACTCGTCGTGCCAAAGAAGAGGCTCAAGCCAGAATTGAACGCAGTGAAATAATGCGAAAAGCACAAGAAAAAGTTGACATTCTCTATAACCGTGCAGAAGAGCTTGTTCAACGCAAAATTGATGAAGCCGACAGACAAGCCGACGAGATTATTGAAAGTGCCAATCAAGAGGCTGACAGAATTAAACAAGAAACAGACGCTTATGTTGAAAGTGTCACCGAAAGAATGTTTGAATTAATTGACAACTCTCTCGAAAATATGCGGCTCTATTTCGAAGGTGCTCAACAAATTAAAGACCAAGCCGAAAAAGTCTTTTAGTTTTCTATTAGCTCCTGTAAATCTCACCTCTCGAAGTTCCGTAGTTGTTTTCATAGTTGGCGATTTAGCTGACATTACCTCACTCGTGTTTGTTCGTGATGTTATACCCCTAAATATTGTGGTCGATTTAATATGCTAAAAACTCCCTTTTCGGGAGTTTTCTTATAATTATTTTTCTGGATTTATTACTTTATCTTTATATTTGCTAATATTATACCAAATATAAAAAAATCATATTGCCTACAACATAGTTTAAACTATTAAAAATCAATACTATACTATTGAATTTTTATAATTAAATATTTTCTATTTTTTTAAAAATTTATGAAATGCCATCAGCCGCTCTGTTCCTTGCCCAAATCTCTTCTTGAACTCTAATTTGTCCTTCTCTTGTTTCAATTTTGAAACCAAGACCTTCGACATAAAGGATTGAGGCATATACTACTACTGGATTTGTACGAGTATTATACTCCAAAATTGATGCTACTGCAGTACGGTAATTTTTTTCCTCTTTATATGGCAATAAATCTTTATATGGCAATGAATCATAACGTCCCATAATTATCCTCCAAAACAAAATTTTCTTTAATTATATCATATTTCACGATTATGTCAATATAGTTTAACAATATAATTAGTTATTTGTGCGTTTAGCACAAATAACTCCCCTATATAGGGGAGTTAAATTCCATTTAATTGAATTTAAAATTCCATAAAAAATAACAACCCCGCCAATGAAAAAACAAAGGCGAAGTTGTTATTCTAAGGAGGTAAAAAAAATCTGAAGCTTTTTAATTAATGTTGACGTCAAACTCCAAATCACTCTTACATTATAACATATTTAAAAGCATAAATCTGAATACTCACGAAGATGTCAATATTGATTTTTAAAAACTACAGTTTGCAATAAAAAAGCACCAAAAAAGGTGCTTTTTTCATATCCAGTTAACATCAAATCCTAAAAACCACCAACTACGGAAAGAATTAGGTAACTTCGAGAGATGTAAAACTCTAAAACGAGTAGAAAAAAGAATAAGTCAAACCAAAGCCTAAAAACTGCCAACTACAAAAAGAATTAGGGAACTTCGAGAGGTGTAAAACACAGGAAAGAATAGAAAAATAAAAAAGAAAAAATGCGAGTGACAGGACTTGAACCTGCATGGTTTCCCGCCAGAACCTAAATCTGGTGCGTCTGCCAATTTCGCCACACTCGCAACTGTGGAGTTTGTTGCACAGTTTTGAATTTTAGCATAGATTGAGAGGGGTGTCAAGTAAAATTAAAAAATATGTTGAATGAGAATTTTTGTACCGATTGCTATAAGGATTATGCCGCCGAAAATTTCTGCTTTGTTGCCGAGGATATTTCCGCTTTTTTTACCGATAATTACACCTATAAAACTGCAGATAAATGTAGTAATTGTGATAAAGAGTGCAGAGGTAACGATATTTACACTTAATGTTGCAAAACTTACGCCTACCGCTAATGCGTCAATGCTTGTAGCCAGTCCCTGTACTAAAATAAGTTGAGGTGTAAGTTTAGTAATTTTACTCTCTTCATTGGATTTTAATGCCTCATAAAGCATTTTACCTCCGATAAATCCCAATAATATAAATGCTAACCAGTGGTCGAATTTTTCAACATACTCCGAGAATGTTGACCCTAAAAAATATCCTAAAGTCGGCATTGCACCTTGAAATACACCGAAACAGAGTGCTGTTCCGACGGTGTATTTTAAATTGGGTTTATAGCTTAAGCCGTTTGTAACACTTACCGCAAAAGCATCCATTGATAAAGCAAGTGCAATTAAAAAAAGTTCAATTATCGACATTTAATTCTCCTGTTCAATCTTTCGGAATATTCTTCTCTGAAAGCAAAAAAGGTATTATTTTCAATATGATTACGGATAACTTCCATAAGTTCATTATAAAAATATAGATTGTGCATTACCGCAAGTCTGCCCGCTAATTGTTCATTGGATTTAAAAAGATGACGAATATAAGCTTTAGTGTGATTTTTACAAGTGGGACAATTGCATTTTTCGTCAATAGGTGTACAATCACGGCTGTGACATTCATTTTTAAGATGTAACAGCCCGTCCCAAGTGAATACAGTACCGTGGCGTGCATTTCGAGAGGGCATAACACAATCAAACATATCAATCCCTCTTGAAACAGCCTCAACTATATTTGACGGTGTACCCACACCCATTAAATAACGAGGTTTATTGACAGGCATAAAGGGTTCAACTGTTTCAATAATTCTATACATATCCTCTGTACTTTCGCCTACTGCCAGTCCGCCGATAGCATAGCCGGGGGTATCCATTGCGGTAATTTGTTTCATATGCTTAACCCTTAAATCTCCGTACACTCCGCCTTGATTAATTGCAAAGAGTTTTTGAGGAGAATTAAGCCGCTCTGTTTCTTTGATACAGCGGTCAAGCCAACGTGTTGTCCGTTCACAGGATTTTTCAACATATTCATATGGTGACGGATTTTCAATACACTCATCAAAAGCCATAATCATATCCGCACCTAAATTATATTGTATCTGCATACTCTCTTCAGGTCCTATAAACAACCTTTTTCCGTCTATATGAGAAGCAAAGCGGACACCCTCTTCTTCTATTTTACGCAGAGTGGACAAAGAAAATACTTGAAAACCGCCGCTATCCGTTAAAATAGGTTTATTCCAGTTCATAAATCTATGCAAACCGCCGCAATCTCTTATAATTTCAGATGACGGACGCAGATGTAAATGATAAGTATTACACAATTCAACTTGACACTTCAAGTCAACCAAATCCACCGAAGAAACACCGCCCTTAATAGCAGCCGATGTTCCCACATTCATAAAAAAAGGTGTTTCAATCTTGCCGTGGGCAGTTTCCAAAACACCTCGTCTTGCTGTTCTTTCAGTCCTTATAATACTATACATATTTTTGGCTCCTAAATTTTCTCAGATAATCTCTATTTCATCCGTTGGAAATTATCCCTCCTGATTTACACTCTGAGAATTTTTTATTCCTAACGATTATTACTCTTTGTTAATAATAAAATTACAATCACCGAATGAGAAAAAGCGGTATTTTTCCTCAACAGCTGTTTTATATGCTCTCATAGTATTCTCATATCCCGCAAAAGCAGAAACAAGCATAATCAACGTACTCTCGGGCAAGTGAAAATTAGTCAAAAGACAGTCAACTATCTTAAACTCATAAGGCGGATATATAAAAATAGACGTGCGGTCGGTTGTTTTTCCGCTGACAGCATAACTCTCAAGTGTTCGCATACTCGTTGTACCCACGGCAATAACACGCTTTGCATTTTTAACCGCATTTATAGTTTCAAGAGGAATTTCGTAATACTCGCTGTGCATTTTATGTTCTTCTAATTTATCTGCCTTAACAGGGCGAAAAGTCCCCAAACCGACGTGTAAAGTCACATAACAAACCTCAACGCCCAAAGCCTTGATTTGTTCGAGTATTTTAGGCGTAAAGTGTAATCCGGCGGTAGGTGCGGCGGCAGACCCCAAGTCTTTTGCATATACTGTTTGATAGCGGTTTTTATCTTCCAATTTTTCGGTAATATAAGGAGGTAAAGGCATTAACCCAACCCTGTCTAAATGTTCGTAAAAATTGCCCTCATAACTAAACTTAACGGTTGTGTTTCCGTCTTTATCAATATCCAAAACCTCTGCCTTAAGACCGTCAAAATCTATTATCTTCCCGACTTTAAGCTTTCTGCCGATACATTTCCAACAGTTTTCTCCTAAATTCTCCAATAATAATATTTCAATATTATCTTTTAACAACCTTGCCGGTAAAACTTTTGAGTTATTTAATACCAAAACGTCACCCTTTTTGAGGTAATCGCATATATTATAGAAAAATCTATGTGAAATTTCACCTTTTTCCATAACCAACATTCTGGATTCTTCCCTGTTTTTTAACGGAGTTTGTGCGATAAGCCCCTCGGGCAAATAATAATAAAAATCTTTTGTTGAAAAAATATTGACAACTCCCTTTAAGAAATATATAATATTTTGTCAGTATACATTAAGGAGTTTAATTTGTCAATGAAAAATTATAAAGTCGGCATTGTCGGTGCTACAGGTATGGTCGGTCAAAGATTTATAACATTACTGGAAAATCACCCTTGGTTTGAGATTACCTGTCTTGCGGCTTCACCTCGCTCTGCGGGTAAAACTTATACAGAAGCTTTGGGCGGTCGCTGGTGTATGCAAACACCTATTCCCGAAATTGTCAAGGATATGACTGTTTTAAGTGCGGAAGATATTGAAACTGTTAAAAGCAAAGTGGATTTTGTTTTCTGTGCAGTTGATATGCCCAAAGCGGAAATAAAAGCCTTGGAAGAAAAATATGCAAAGGCGGAAATTCCTGTTGTATCCAACAATTCCGCTTGTCGTTCATTAAACGATGTACCTATGATTGTTCCGGAAATAAATTCCGAACATCTTGCGGTTATTGAAACACAGCGTAAACGTTTGGGAACAAAAAAAGGTTTTATTGCTGTTAAAAGCAATTGTTCCATTCAGAGCTATGTTCCCGCTTTAGAACCGCTTAAACAATTCGGTATTAAAAATGTTTTGGCTTGTACTTATCAAGCTATTTCAGGTGCAGGGAAAACCTTTGAAACTTGGGGTGAAATGGTTGATAACCTTATTCCCTTTATCGGCGGTGAGGAAGAAAAATCCGAGCTTGAACCCCTTAAAATCTGGGGAAAACTTGCTCCCGATGAAAACGGTGATACTATTATCGTCAACGCAACCGAACCCAATATCACAACACAATGCTTACGTGTGCCTGTTTCAGACGGTCATACTGCCGCTGTGTTCGTTTCCTTTGAGAAAAAGCCTACCATTGAAGAAATAAAAGATTGTTGGAAGAATTTCAAGGGATTGGATTTACCCTCTGCTCCGAAACAGTTTATCCACTATTTTGAAGAAGAAAACCGTCCTCAAGTAAAACTCGACCGCAATCTTGAAAACGGTATGGCGGTATCTATAGGACGTTTAAGAGAAGATAAGCAATATGATTATAAATTTGTTTGTCTTTCACATAACACTTTAAGAGGTGCGGCAGGCGGTGCTGTATTATTAGCGGAACTACTTGCAGACAAAGGCTTTTTTGAGTAGTTTAATATAAATAACAGAAATACAAAATAAGTAAAGGGGTAAAAGCAATAAAAGTCAATTTTTTATGGGTTTGTCCGGATTGTCTGGCAACAGCAGAGTATGACTCTGCAGACCAATACCGTTATACAAGCGAAAATACCAAGTATTTTAATTTTCGTGAGTTTAAACCCGTACCTTTTACCCCTGCTTATTTCTATAATTTCGATTTAAATATAGTAGATTTCTCTGACTTTATGCAAGAGAATTATAAACGGCTTATGAGTACATATTATTATCTTGTAGCCGTACCTGACGACTCTTCCGATATTGAAATAAAATTATTTTATGATTTTTTAAAGCAATATAAGTGTAAAGATGTTATAATAATACGACAGGGTGTTTTGCTCTCAAAGGAAAAACATTATATTGCAATAACAAAATCCGTTCGGGGGTTGTGTATTTCGGTAATAAAAAACGCAACTGTTACATTACAGGAATATCTCCCTGTGGATATTGTCTGCCAAGACCAACTGCAAACAACAGTACGTTTCCGCAGAATAATCGAGATGCTGCAAACAGACGGCGTTTTACCTGTATTCTGCTATCAAGCAGGCACTTATAAATTCGGTGAAGAGGTTTCTTTTTCCGATATAAAATACAATTCAACAGCATTTATGAAATGGTAAATATTAATAATTAAAAAAGAATGTGATAAAATGAAAAAAATATTATTTCAAGGCTGTGCTACAGCTGTTATTACGCCTATGTCAACAGATGGCAGCGTAAATTTTGAGGAATTCGGCAAAATATTAGATTTTCAGATTGATAACGGCATTGACGGTATCATTGTTTGCGGAACAACAGGCGAGAGTTCAACGTTAACAGACGATGAACATAAAGCCGTTATTAAATACTGTGTTGACAGGGTTAACAAACGTGTTCCCGTTATTGCCGGAACAGGCAGTAATGATACTGCTTATGCACTTGAATTATCCCTTGAGGCAAAAGAGTTAGGTGCTGACGGTTTGTTATTGGTAACACCTTACTATAACAAAACAACACAAGATGGTCTTATCAAACATTTTAATATTATCGCAGATAAAGCACAAATTCCCTGTATACTCTATAATGTTCCCTCTCGTACAGGTATGGATATTGCCGTTGATACTTATAAAGCACTATCTGAAAATCCCAATATCGTTGCCGTTAAAGAGGCTAACCCCGATGTTGTTAAATTCGGACGTATTATCAATGCCTGCGGTGAAAATCTTACTGTTTATTCCGGCAATGACGATAACGCCATTGCAACTATGAGTATTGGCGGAAAAGGTTTAATCTCCGTCATTTCCAATGTTTTACCCAAAGAAATAACGGAAATGACACACTTTGCTCTTGAGGGCAATTTTAACAAAGCCGCTGAACTCCACCTTAAATATCTTGATTTTATGGATAGTTTGTTCTGTGAAGTAAATCCAATTCCCGTAAAAAAAGCTATGGAACTTATTGGATTTAAAGCGGGTTGCGGACGTTTACCTCTATGTGAAATGAAAAATGTTTCAAGACTTACAGAAAGTATGAAAAAAATAGGAATATTAAACTAAATGATTAAAACTGTTATATGCGGTGCTAACGGAAAAATGGGTAGAGTAATCTATAACTGTATTACTGCAAGAGAGGAATTTACTGTTATAGGCGGTATAGATTTAGATACAACCCCCTATGCTGATTTTCCCATTGTTTCCGAACCTAAAAATCTCCCCGAAAAAGCGGATGTTATTATAGATTATTCTCACCCGAATTCCCTTGAAAATCTTTTGAGTTATTGTAAATCAACCCATACGCCTGTTGTTCTTGCAACAACAGGATATAGTGAAGAACAAATAGCGTTGGTGAAAAAAGCGTCAACGCTTATTCCTGTTTTCTTCTCTTGGAATATGTCTTTGGGAATAAATTTGCTGTTAAGTCTTTCAAAGAAAGCAAGTGCTGTTTTGGGTGATGATTTTGATATTGAGAT
>JAISIJ010000439.1 GCA_031262245.1 Oscillospiraceae bacterium
AAAAGTTTTGGAAAAAATTATATCTCTGCCGATATTCCCCGATGTTGAATATAAAAATAATGCCCCGATTGAATATATACCCGATGAATTTATTGATAAATTTTTTATTGCAACAAAAGCACAATCTATACATTGTAATACTTTGCGTAACAGTAACTTGAAAGTTGTTTTTACACCTCTTAACGGCACAGGTAATAAACCGATACGCAGAATACTTAAAGAAATAGGCATAGAAGACTTGGTTATTGTAAAAGAACAGGAACTCCCCGATGGCAATTTCACCACCTGTCCTTTTCCGAACCCTGAAATAAAAGAGGCTTTAAGTGTCGGATTGGAATATTGTAAGAGAGAAAAGCCCGACCTCTTACTTGCAACAGACCCGGATTGTGACAGGGTTGGTATTGCAGTTCCCTCTGACAACGGCTATGTACTTTTTGACGGAAATACCGTTGGAGCATTGCTCACGGACTACTTACTTTCCGAGCGTTCGGAACTTGGTAATCTTCCTCAAAAACCTGTTGTTGTTAAAACCATTGTGTCTACAGATATTATATTTGATATTGGGAAAAAATATAATGCAGATGTAAAAGAATGTTTAACAGGCTTTAAGTATATAGGTCAGATAATAAGAGAACTTGAAGAAAAAGGTGAAGAAAACAGATTTATTTTCGGTTTTGAAGAGAGTTACGGCTATCTTGCGGGTACTCACGGCAGAGATAAAGATGCAGTTGTTGCCTCGATGTTGATATGCGAAATGGCGGCTTTTTATAAAGCTAAAGGAATTTCAATGATTCAAGCTCGTGAAAATCTCTATACTAAATATGGATATTACACAACTGTCAGCGAAAGTTTCTATTTTGAGGGTGAAAGCGGTATGCACATAATGCAGAATATTATGAGTAAACTGCGAACAGAAAAAATTGATAAAATTGACAATGTCACAGTTTCTGAGTATATAGATTATAAAAATGATAATACAGGATTACCTAAATCCGATGTGCTCTCTTACAAACTTGAAAACGGCACGAAAGTAATTATTCGACCCTCAGGTACAGAGCCTAAACTCAAAACGTATTGTTTTGCAAAATGCTCCTCGACCGAAAGCTCTTTGGCAATGTGCAATGAATTGTTAATTGCAGTTAAGAAAATATTAGGTGTTTAAAATACCATATTAAACGTATAGGTTTGAAAAGGAATTGTTATGAAAAAAATAGGAATATTAACGAGCGGCGGAGATTGTCCCGGATTAAACGCAACCATAAGAGGTGTTGCTAAATCTTGTTACGAAATTATGGATAATGCAGAAATTATCGGCATACAAAACGGATATTACGGTCTGATTAATAATATAGCAAGAGAAATGAAACCCTCTGACTTCAGCGGTATTCTTACTTTAGGCGGTACTATTCTCGGTTCAAAACGCCAACCTTTTAAAATGCTTTCAATGGACGAAGAGAAAATTAAGGCTATGAAAGACACCTATAAGAAACTGAAATTAGATTGTCTTTTGACTTTAGGCGGTTGCGGCACTCACAAAACTGCCAATCTATTGTCAACAGAGGGACTTAATGTAATTGGATTGCCGAAAACTATCGACAATGATATTTTCGGAACAGACTATACTTTCGGATATTATACAGCAATTGACATTGCTACAGAGTGCATTGACCGTCTTCATACTACCGCGACCTCTCACTCAAGGGTAATGGTTTGTGAAATTATGGGTAATAAAGTCGGCTGGCTGACACTTTCTGCAGGTATAGCCGGTGGTGCGGATATTATTCTTATCCCGGAAATACCTTATGATATTGATAAATTAATTTCTGCTGTTACAAAACGTGCTGAAAACGGTAAATCGTTCTCTATCATTGCTGTTGCAGAGGGTGCTTATGACGTAAATGAAGCTAAAATGAAGAAAAAAGAGCGTGCAAAAAAACGTGAAGAAGAGCATATAATCACAGCTACAAATCGAATTGTTGCACAAATCCAAAATGCAACAGGAATGGATACTCGTGCTTGTGTTCCGGGGCATATCCTCAGAGGAGGTTCGCCTAATGCTTTCGACAGAATTTTGGCTACAAAATTAGGTGCAAAAGCCGCCGAATTGATAAAAGAGGAGAATTTCGGAAAAACCGTTGCTCTCGTTAACAATAAAATTACTACAAATAAACTGTCGGATATTGCAGGAATTACTAAATTTATTGAGGAAGATAACCAACTCCTCCTTACCGCAAAAGATATTGGTATCCATTTCGGAGTTTAGTGTAGAATAAGAAAATAATATAATTTGTGTATATTTCAGCGGTACAGGGAACCAAGCATAATCTAAGGAGTAGACTATATGTTCAAAAAGATTGTCTCACTTTTAATTATACCGGTTATATTTTCTGCCTGTTCTGATAATTCAAAAACGCCCTCTGAAATTACAGAAATATCAGCAGTTCCATTTGAAAATATTACTGCTGATATGAGTACAAAGAAAATATCAACAACTACAGTTAAAAATTCAATGTCGATATCCACAAATACAACCACTACCGAAAGACAACTTTCAGAAGTACCTTATTGGATTGGCAATTTTACTATACAAACCCCTGTATCACCTTGGACTGAAGATGATGTTTCAATCGCTTGGAATATGCTTGAATGGTCGAAAAACTATGAGAGATATTTTGACAGATTGTTCTGTGATTTAGATAATGACGGAGCGGAAGAACTTATACTGACTGCTTGCGAATCAGCAATGAAAATGTATGTTTTTGAAAAACACGAAGATGAAATAACATTGAAATGGGCAGAGGAACAAAGCAGTTGGGATTTTCCATACTATGAAAAAGATATAGGTAAAGGCGAAATTTGCACCCCGATTACCGATAAAGAAACTTTGTCAAAATATATTGATGAATTTGATTTATATGAGGTATTGGAACGTGATTTCAAAATAATTAATGCTAATGGCAAACATTATATGACAGGATTTGTTCATAATGCCTATTCTACCGAGTTACCCGGAAATATTTTTTGGATAAAAGAAATCAGCATTGAAAATAACGAACTCTGCTTTAATACTCTTTATCGTTGGGGAATATTTTTTGAAATAGAACCTGATGGATTTCACAATTATATACATTATTATAAATGTACCGGGGGTAGTATCGAAGAATATACGGAAGTTTCTGCTGAGGAAATTGAGGATTTCTTGAAAAATATACAGTAATAATATAAAATTTTGTACATTGCAAGGATACAGGTTTTTGGAAAAAAGTTATTAGCCAATATAATTTTTCTCTTTTTGAAAAAAATAAAAGGATTTTTTATGAAATCATATTTAAAATCAAATTGTTTTCCTATTATACTGACAATCATTTTTATAATTTCTTGTTATTTCATTTCGGAGAAACTTTTTATCTATACTAATTTACTGTTTT
>JAISIJ010000493.1 GCA_031262245.1 Oscillospiraceae bacterium
AATTAAAAACAGTAACATTTCTGAAAAGCCGATTATTCATTTCCCTGTCAGCATTAATATCAACAGGCTCAACATCATTATAATAATTTATATATCGTTCTGTGAATTTTTTACGTCCGGAAGGAAAAGGAAACAGCATTATAAAATCTGCATCACTTCGCTCTGCCATATCAGACATATACTCAAGGGAAAAAGGCGTAACAATATCATCACTGTCAACAAACATAATATATTTACCCGTTGCAAGTTCAATACCCTTGTTACGCGGTGCGGCAGGAGTACCCGAGTTCTCTTCCAAAGAAACCACACGGAAATTCTTTATTTTTTTATACTTCTTCAAAACCGCAAGGGTTTTATCTGTTGAACAATCATCAACAACAATAACCTCGAAATTATCTTGGGATAAAGATTGTAACTTAAGACTGTCAAGGCAAAACTCTATTGTTTCCTGACGATTATAAACCGGTATTACAATTGAAACTGTATACATAATTTTTTCTCATTTACTATAATAAATCTTGTTTTACAAATGCAAAACGAAATTGCTATATATCTTTAGCAGACCTCTCTCGAATTATAAATCGAATAGGAGTACCCTCAAAACCGAAAGCAGCTCTGATTTGATTTTCAATATAACGCTGATATGAAAAATGAAAAAGTTCTTGGTCATTAACAAAAATTACAAAAGTAGGCGGTTTAACAGAAGGTTGTGTAAGATAAAATATTTTCAAACGTTTTCCTTTATCTGTAGGAGGCTGTACCCTTGTAGTAGCATATGCCAAGACTTCATTTAACATTCCCGTCGAAATACGAGTGCTGTTTTGTTCAAAAACAAATTTAATGAGTTCATAAAGTCGCTCAACACGTTGCCCTGTTTTTGCAGATATAAATATAAAAGGAACATATCCCATAAAAGAAAAACTCTCTTCAAGACTTTTTCTGTAAACATCCATAGTCTTTTCGTCTTTTTCAATTTTATCCCATTTATTAACCGCAACAATACAAGCTTTTCCCTGTTCGTGAGCATATCCCGCAATTTTAGAATCCTGTTCCGTAAAACCGACTTCGGCATCAATCATAATAATACAAACATCTGCTCTGTCAACAGCAAAATAAGCACGCAAAACGGAGTAATGTTCGATTTTCTCTGTTACTTTGGATTTTTTACGAATACCGGCAGTATCTATAAACACAAAATTACCGTGTTCATTAACAACCGTTGTGTCAACATTATCACGGGTTGTCCCGGCAATATCAGTTACAATAGCACGCTCTTCACCCGCTATTTTATTTATCAACGAAGATTTTCCGGCATTGGGTTTTCCGATAACAGCTACTTTAATATAATCCTCGGGATATTCGTCCTCTTCACTTTTAACAGGTAATTTTTCAAAAACAGCATCAAGCAAATCTCCTGTTCCGTGTCCGTGGACACTTGAAACCGCATAAGGGTCGCCGATACCCAAATTAAAAAACTCATAGATTTCAAGTGGAACTTCCCCGACACCGTCACATTTATTCACGGCAAGTACTATAGGCTTACCGGATTTTTGCAACATATCACAAACAGCATAATCATTAGCAGTTACACCTGTTTTTATATCTGTTAAAAATATAATAACATCGGCTTTTTCAATGGCTATTTCCGCTTGACGTTTCATTTGCACAAGTATTTCATCATCTGTGTTAGGCTCAATACCTCCTGTATCAATAAGCATAAAACTTCTGCCGAGCCACTCACATTCAGAATAAATTCTGTCACGGGTAACACCGGGAGTATCTTCAACTATTGACAAACGTTGACCTATCAACTTATTAAAAAGTGTAGATTTACCCACATTGGGACGACCGACAATAGCAACTGTAGACCGCATATCTTACCCCGTTTTTCATTTTATTATTTTCTTATTCTCTTATTATTCCAATATAAACTCAGAGATTTTAACCTCAACATTTAAAGCTTTTTCTATATCCGATTTGTTCTTGTCATCCAAAGTCAAACCGTCAAAATTAAACATTACAGAGGGCAAAAGCAAATTTTTATATTGTAATCTTCCCTGTAATTGTTCAATTATATCCTGTGCAGTCAATAATCCTGCAACTGTTATTCTCTCACCGAAAAAATTATTTTTAATTTTAAAAACCGTAATTTTAACACCGAAACGTTTTTGAATATCCAACGACAGTCTTGAAACAGTATCATAAGCCGCAACACCTGTTGCAATTGAAAAATCTGTTTCAAAAGGTAATATATCACGATTTTTAACTTCTTCCTCAAGATACCTTAACATTCCCACACCGTTTTCGTATTGAGGATAATCTTTGTAATACTCGTCTTTCGGGATTTCCTTTTCTGCAAGCAGAAAAAATTCGTCAGCGGGATATACCCTGTCAAATTTACTGCAACACTCAATAACCGTTTCCGCATCTTTTTTATCAAAAGGTTCAATTTGCTGCAAACTCTCGCGGAATTTTGTCATACCGACAGGTACAACGGCAATACTTTCAATTGACTTATAAAAAGTCAAATCACGCAAACTGTTAAACAGTTCTGCCCCGTCATTCCAATCTTTACATAGAACAATCTGACAATTAACAGGAATATTTGCCCTTGCAATACTGTAGAGATATTCCAACTTTTCCCCCGCAAATTTGTTGTTCATCATTTTACAACGCAACTGCGGATTAGTTGTATGAACAGAAACATTGACACTCAATTTCATTTCAATTATACGGTCAACATCGCTATCGGTAAGATTAGTAAGTGTAATATAATTACCTTGAAGAAATGAAAGTCTTGCATCATCATCTTTAAAATAAAGCGTATCCCTCAAATCTTTAGGCAATTGGTCGATAAAGCAAAAAATACATTTATTATGACAATTCTTTTTTTCATCCATAAGATAGGTTTCAAATTCTATACCTAAATCTTCATAAACTTCTTTTTTGATTTTAACAGTTCTGTCTTGTAATGTAATTTTTACTTTTTTTGTTGCAACATAAAATTTATAATCCAAAACATCATTTATTTTATGCCCGTTAATTGCAAGAACAGTATCTCCGACGTCTATTCCCGCAAAATAAGCAGGAGAATTTTCGGAAACAACAGTAATTTTCATAAAATCCTCCTATGTAACGTTGACATTGAAATTATTTCAATGTCAACAAGATTTAATATAAAATATTAGTCCTCTATTGACATATCTAATATTTGTCTGCCATTATACTTGCCGCAAGTTTTGCAAACTCTGTGGGGTATCATTAAAGCACCACATTCAGCACATTTTGCAAAATTAAGGGGTTGTAATTTTTGAACGCTTGAACGTCTGCTATCTCTTCTCGCTTTGGAAACTTTTCTCTTTGGTACTGCCATTTTATGTCCTCTTTCCCGACTTTTAAAAAGCCGTAACTAATATCTTTAAAATAGAAACTATTTGCTTTTGTATTTTAAAACGCTTTCGGGTAAATCTTTATCGTCAGCTGAAACAGTAAAAACAACTGTTGTAGTTGATTTTTCGGTAAGTTTAGCTAATCTGTCAAGAACTTCACCTAATTTATTATAATCACGCCCGGCAAGACGTAAAATACCGTCAACAAAAATATCGCTTATATCATAATTGCTTGCAAGCATACCTGAAATAAAACCATAAAAACTGTCATAATCCATTATGCCGAATCTGCCTGTGTCCACAAGACGTACTTTATAACTCAATCTGTATGTGAGTTTAGGTGCTTGCTCTATGCAAATAACGTCACCTTTTGTAGTTTGTATAACTTCGTTGATTTTATCAATTAAAATCTCTGTTTTACCTGTACCCTTTGAACCTGTTATTATTTGTACCATTTTTTTCTCCTACATCTTATGAATTTTAATTTTTTAAAAGCTTAGTTTTGCCTCTAATTCTGCACGTTCGTTTTCATATCCGGGTTTACCCAAGAGAGCAAACATATTTTTCTTATAACTCTCAACACCGGGTTGATTAAAAGGATTTACCCCCAACATATATCCCGATACCGCACAAGCCATTTCAAAGAAATAAATCATTTCACCTACGGTCATTTCATCGGTATTATCTGCCTCAATAACAATATTAGGTACATTACCCTCTGTATGAGCGAGAATAGTACCCTCCATAGCTTTTTTATTAACAATAGACATATTCTGGTTAGTTAAGAAATTCAAGCCGTCAAGATTTTCTTTGTCTGTTTCAAGAAAAAAGTCAGATTGCGGTGTTTTAACATCAATAACCGTTTCAAAAAGTATCCTTGCACCGTCTTGAATATACTGACCCATAGAGTGGAGGTCGGTAGTAAAACTGACAGCCGCAGGGAATATACCTTTATTATCTTTCCCCTCACTCTCTCCGAAAAGTTGTTTATACCATTCGGAAAACATAACCAAAGAGGGTTCATAAGATACCATTAATTCAACACTCTTACCTTTACGATAGAGAATATTTCGCAAAGCGGCATATTTAAAAGCATCGTTTTCGTCAAAGTTTTTAGAATACTTCTCTTTGCCCTGAGCCGCACCTTGCATAAGCTTGTCAATATCACAACCGGCAACGGCAATAGGCAACAAGCCAACAGCAGTAAGAACGGAAAATCTTCCGCCGATGTCATCCGGCACAACAAAAGTTTCATAACCTTCTTTATCTGCGAACTCTTTTAAAGTACCTTTTGCTTTATCAGTTGTGCAGAATATATGGTCTTTAGCTTGTTCTTTACCATATTTTTTCTCAACTAAATCTCTCAAAACCCTGAAAGCAAGTGCGGGTTCGGTAGTTGTTCCGGATTTAGAGATTACATTTATTGAAAAATCCTTACCGTCTATAATTGATATTAAATTATTTAATTGTGTACTGCTTATATTATTTCCGGCATAATAGATATTCGGAGTGGATTTTTTTAAATCATTATAAAGCGGAGATTTAAGTAAATCTATTACTGCTCTTGCCCCGAGATATGAACCGCCTATACCTATGGCAATAAATATTTCGGAATTTTTTTGAATTTTTTCAGCGGATTTTTTTATCCTTGCAAACTCATCTTTATCATAGTTTACAGGTAAATCAACCCAACCTAAAAAATCCGAACCCTGACCTGTTTTCTCAAAAACCATCTCTGCCGCTGTTTCAGTCTGCTTTTTGACAGCATTTATCTCATCATCTGAAATAAATTTCTTAAGATAGTTAGTATTTAATCTTATGCCCAAAACATTCCCTCCCCGAATTTCTCCAAAAGTTTTAAAACAAAAACATATAACACTACAATAAATCTTGTTGACATTGAAATAAATTCAATATTCCGAAAATAATCTATCGGCAACAGCATATATAGTGTTCTATAAGCGACTTATTATATCACATAAGACTTCACAAGACAAGCAGTAAATTATAAATTGTGCTATATGCACATAATAACGAAAATATTTTGTGTAATTTTTACAAAGAAAAAGGTTGATAATTTGTCATTATTATAGTATAATGAACATTATTTTATTTTTTTCGGAGGATTATATGTTCAGTAATTTATTAGATACAATCGGGTTTGTTGCCCAATCCGACCCGGATGTTGCTGCGGCAATGAAAGGTGAATTATCACGCCAACAAAACGGATTGGAACTTATTGCAAGTGAAAACGATGTAAGCCCTGAAGTTATGGCGGCAATGGGCAGCGTTTTGACAAATAAATATGCAGAAGGTTATCCCGCTCACAGATATTACGGTGGTTGTGAATGTGTGGATATTGTGGAAAATATAGCTATCGAAAGAGCAAAAAAACTCTTCAATGTAAGTTTTGCAAATGTTCAGGCACACAGCGGAGCACAAGCAAATGAAGCTGTTTATTTTGCATTAATAAATCCCGGTGATACCGTTTTAGGTATGTCACTTGCACACGGCGGTCACCTTACCCACGGGTCCCCCGTAAATATTTCAGGTAAATATTATAATTTTGTTTCATATGGTTTGGGCGAAGACGGCAAAATTGATTATGATAATATTGAAAAACTTGCAAAAGAACATAATCCGAAATTAATTGTTGCCGGAGCTTCTGCGTACCCCAGAGCAATTGACTTTGAACGCATTTCTGCTATAACAAAATCTGTTAACGCTTACTTTATGGTTGATATGGCACATATTGCAGGACTTGTTGCAACAGGTTTACATCAATCTCCTATTGAATATGCTGACGTTGTAACTTCAACTACCCACAAAACATTAAGAGGTCCTCGCGGCGGTTTGATTTTAACAAATTCCGAAGAAATGGCAAAAAAAATCAATAAAGCTATCTTCCCCGGTCTTCAAGGCGGTCCTCTAATGCACGTTATCGCCGCAAAGGCCGTTTGTTTCGGTGAGGCTTTAAAGCCCGATTTTAAAACTTATCAAGCACAAGTTGTTAAAAATGCCGCTGTTCTTGCAAAATGTTTAGTTGAAAATGGTTTCAATCTCGTTTCTTCAGGAACAGACAATCATTTAATGCTTGTTGACTTGCAATCTTTTAATATTACAGGCAAAGAATTGGAAAAACGTCTTGACGAAGTGCATATCACAGTAAATAAAAATGCAGTCCCCAACGACCCTCAAAGCCCCTTTGTCACTAGTGGTATTCGTATCGGAACACCCGCCGTCACCACAAGAGGTCTCAAAGAAGAAGAAATGCACCTTATCGCTGAATATATCCACCTCGCTACAACCGATTTTGAAAATTCTACTGAGAAAATTCGCCAAGGTGTTAAAACAATTTGCTCAAAATTCCCTCTTTATTTTTAGTTTTCTCTTATTCCCTGTGGTTCGCACCTATTGAAGTTCCGTAGTTATTTTCACAGTTGGCAATTTAGCTGACATTGGTTTAACTTATTTAGTTTTCTACTCTTTTCAGAATAATACTACTCTCTAAGTTCCCTACCACTTTTTGTAGTTGGCACTCTTTAGACTTTGGTTTAACCGGATATGAAAAAAGCACCTATCAGGTGCTTTTTTCTTGCTTACTGTGTCAGATATTTATTATTTTCAAAAAAATTAAATTTTGCAAATAATTCTTGCACCTCCTCTAAAAATAATAAATATCCTACCCAGTACACTAAAAAATTTCGCCGTACACGGCGGAATTTTTCACACTAAGTTAAGCCCAAGCCTACAAAGTGCCAACTACTAAAAGAATTAGGGAACTTCGAGAAGTGTAAACCACAGGAAATATTAGAAAAGTAAAAAAGTAAAAAAATAAACAGCCCTCAAGGGGCTGTTTTTATATCCTGTTAAACCAACGCCTAAAAAGTGCCAAACACTAAAAGAATTAGGGAACTCTGGTAGTAGCATAACTCTAAAAAGAATAGAAAAGTAAAAAAGGAACTTCGGAAGTTGTGTTTCACAGGAATTATCAGAAAAATAAGAAATTAAGATACAGGAAGAGAAGTGTTAGTACCTAATAAATAAGCGATTAATGCAGATAAGTCAGCAGTTTCTATTTTTCCTTTTGAAGAAGTGGATGCATCACAATCAGAATTTAAGAGAGCTTCGGAGCTAAGTTGTATAGAACCTTTAAGGTACTTACCTAATAAAACAATATCATCCATTTTACCTACTGCATCGTCAAGGGTAACGTCACCGATTTTTGAGCCGGTAATAGGAGGGTCACCGCTACCATCAGTAGGTTCAACTTCGGGATAGAGAAGAGCCATAGCACCGAGAGCCATAATCTGGTCACCTTCGTGCCAGAAACGGTGATAATCAACAGCAGTTGAATCGCCGATATTTTCATTTATAGTATCTGCATCAAATGTTTCTGTTGCAAGTGAGGGGTTAGCATCATAAGCAGCTTTAATAAGTGCGAATGCGGGTTCATCTTCATATTGAGGACGAATATCATAGAAAGTAGGACAACCGTCAAGTGAGCCGTTGGTTGTTGCTCCTGTGAGTTTACCGCCTGTAGGAAGTGTGCCGCTGTAGCCGTTAGGAACATAAACTTTTTGTGTGAAGAATCTGTGAATAAAGTTAGCGTCATAGCTACCGGGAGCTTTGATACCGATATCATCACGGAGAACTGCCCACATTCTGTCAAGCAAGTAGGTTGCATAGTAAAGAGCTTTCTCTGCATCTGAACCATTATCAAGAACAGTAGCATCGTGAGCACGAGAACCGTCAACACCCTCAGCTTTTGCATAATAGATAAGAGTATTAGCCATTGATGCAACTACACCGATATCGCCGCTTGCCCAACCTGTGATTTCAGCAGTAAGGTCTGCATTTTCTGAAACTTGACCCTTAACGAAAGTATCGGGTTGACCGAACCAATCAAGGTTTTCTGCCATAGCATAACCGTATTCGTCATCGGTGATTTGAATTGTATTACCGTCAACACACCATTTAACGTATTTATCCAGCATACTGTTAAGTCTGCTTTCGAGATTTAACTCAGATTGGTCGCCATTTGTAACTACATAGTAATAAAGCTCTGCAAGACGTTGAACAGCCCAAGTTTGGTTACCAATCCAGTGGTTGGAACCGGGGTCCATATAAACAGGGTGGGGGAGATAGAACATATCATAGAATGTTGTTTTCTCGTTTACACCTTCAAGAGATGCCGCACTTTGGTCCCAACCCTCATAACGACCGTTAAATGAGTTGGTTGCACCGCCGGCGAAAGGACCTGTGGAGGATTGTAACCATTCATAGAACTCAATTTGACGTTCGAGAGATGTTTCCCAGTCACGAGTTGCATTTTGAGCAATCATACCCGCATTAATTTCAGGGTCGTAAAGTTTTGCATAAGCTGCGAGGGGATTCTGGTAGAATTCGTGCATATGTGATGCACCGATTTGCCATTTCCAACCACCGTAACCTGTTACGGCAGCTTCCCAAGCACCACCCCAAGAAGTATACCAAGCCATCAAATAGTGACAGGAGTCATATGAGCCTGCTGTAGGATTTGCAACATTACCGCCTTTTGAACTGCCTACACCACCATCTACGTTAATACCTATCTTTTGATAATATTTATCAAACATATTATTACGCATTTGGTCGCCCATTTTACCGGCAGCTTCAGAAACGTCTGAATCACCGACACCGTAAAGGTTTGCAAAGTAAGCAGCTTGGATTGTACGGTCTTCTGCGTCAGGTGCGTTGGTATATCTCCATTGACCGTCATCATAGTCGCCTACAGTATGAGAAGTTTCTCCGTTAAATACAGCTATGATACCTGCACCTTTCATACCGTAAGTGTAAGTTTCAATAGCAGGGTGGGGAACTGTTTCCCAACAAGATTCTTGCTCACCGCGTTGGAATGAGTTAATATAAGTGAATTTACCGGCACCGTCGCCTGCCTCAGCACCGTAACCGTACCAGTCGTCAACGTCTGCCAACCAGTGCATCAAATAGTAACCGTCTTTTGATGTACCATATGCAGTTTTAAATGTTGCATAAAGAGGGTTGCCTACTTTACCGCCGCTGTTGTTACCGGGATATTTAGCAGGGTCTTGATACTCGTCGGCATAAGTAGCCTCTACAACACCGGGAGTATTGGGAGCCTTAACATTCTCAAAGAAGTTGAGCTGTTGAGCTGATTTAGGAATCATTTGTTCCATTGTTGACCAAGCTTTTACAAAGTCGGTTGTTGTTGAAATACCCTCTTTTTCAGCGAGTATATCGTGCATTGCAGCCATCCAAGTAATGTAAGACATAGCCTCGGATGTTGTTTCGTGACCGTAGTCGGGAGCCTCGATAATCATTGTTTCAACTGAGTGATAAGGAATACCGAAACCTGTTCCGCCAATACCTAAATCAGAGTTACCTTTTGCAGCATTTTTTGAAAGATAGCCGTTTGCAACACCGTTTGTAACAACGTCGTCATACAATGAAAGAGACCTTTGAGCATAAGTTGCGTCACCATACGCCTCAGCTTTGGTGCGTGTACCTGCTGCAGATGCAACTGAAGTAAAAGCAGATACTGCCATTGCCGCTGACAGCATTGCAGCGATAACAGCTTTTTGTTTTTTGAAAATCATTTAGATTTCTCCTCTCATTTATTTGAGATAAATTTTTGGGTCTTCGCCCGTTTTTTTGGGTAGCCCAATTCAGAACAAGTCTACTGAATAGCCCACTTCAAAACAACTTACCAAACCGCCCTCTTCAGAACAATTCACTAACTCGTTTCAGAACAAGTCTACTAAACAGCCAACTTCAGAACACCCACCCGTTTATTACAGACTGAATTAAGATTTATACTATACACTATACATATAAAATATATAAACTCTTCTCGATAAAAACTTACAGTTCTATACCTTTTATAAGTAACAAATACGTATCCGTGCACGCACATAATTACTACATATAATGTACAACAACACCATAAAAAACCTGTATATAGTTTGAGACAATAAAAAAAAACACTCAAACCTAACCGAAATGTAGGCAATGTTTTACCTCTTTAATAAGAAT
>JAISIJ010000027.1 GCA_031262245.1 Oscillospiraceae bacterium
AATTAAAAAAATTTTTTATCTTGGATTCGTTAAATACGATATCTAATTTAGGTCTATTACAAAATTTTTCATAATTTAATATTATAGATTCCCAATGTGTAACAACATCTTTAAATGGAATTTCTTCAAAACTTTCATTATTAATCAGTTTTAATAATTCAGTTATATAAGTTATTATACAACCAGCGAAATCCCATAAAACAGAAACTATAATTTTTGATAGTTAAATTTAAAATTTTAAAGTTTAAAGTTTTATTTTCTTTAGTAAATTTGCGTTTTAGATAATGTAGGTAAGTTGTTTTTCCACAGCCTGAATGCCCCTGAATCGCCATTACTGTATGAGAGAGTTTCTTTAAATTGCTTTCAAATGTTTCAATATCGCTTTTATTCCCACATTGTATTATTTTTGAACGATCAGTTTCTGTAGGTTGTTCTGCACAAAAACCGAAATTTCCTGTATAGTTTTCAATTATGGGTTCTCTGAAAGAAAATAAATTAACGTATAATCCATCTTCAGAGAAGAAATCGTCCATTTTTTGATTTTTAGTTATTTCTAACTCTTTTTTATCTGTTGCTGATCTTATGTTTCCACCAATAATAGCATATTCCATTCTTTTCCGAAAATGATCAATAAAGAAATTCCTCTCTTTAGATTCTTGGCTTTGATTATTTTCCATTTTTTACCTCGTTTTGAATATATTATTTGAAATTTTACTGTTTTTATATAACAAATATCTAGTAGTTCAATTTAAAAATCGAATACTCTGTTGAAATCTGAAATAATCAGTACGATTATCTGGTTGACAACTATATAGGGAAGCACCGAAAATTTTGTTTTTTTAGAAAATCCTTTTGGTTTTTTTGTCTATTTCTCGCCCATACGCACAGAAACAAATGGTGAAAAATGGTTTTCGGGGATAGCGTATGGTTATTAAACATAATACTATAGATACAATGAACATTACAGTTCGTCAAATCGTTGGTCGAGTGTTATTTTCACTTATTGTTTTTGGCGATAATTTCCAAATAGGAATGGGATATGAATTTTTATTTCACAAGGTAGAAAAATTAAAAAACTATGTTTTACTATCAGTAGGGTTAGTCGTTACTATTTTGTAACTACAAAGCACAATAAAAAGATATATAACCATTAATGTAGTCATCTTATTAATTTCATGAATTTCAACAATCCCATGAGCAATATTATTGCGTATATTTAAACCAAGTTGCTCAACCATAATATACTTAATTAAATATAAGTAATCTTCTGGAAGTATTTTCACAAATTCATTTTCTAAAAATGCAGTAAATGTTTGCTCTTTTTGACTGGTGTCACTTGATACACCAGTTGTTGGGTATTCATAATATTCAAAAAAGCAACGAAAAGCTGCTTCAAATTGAGGTGCAAGTATATGGATTGCTGAAATATAATCCTCTGAAAAGAATTGCTTGATTCCTCTTTCAATTATTGTTTTTTGGCTTTGAGACAGAAAATCACGAGATATTATTAGTCTACAAATACTGTCTGAATTCATACCTAAATCAACATAATAATTCCAAATTCTTATAAACATCCCAAATTGTAAATTAAGAGTATGCCCATATAATTGTATTGTAAAATATTTATTCCAGTCTTCTTCTGTATTCCCTACAAAGATACTATTACCGTTATGCATACAGTTTAATGAAGCAATGAAGGGCAAAATTGAATTATTCGTTACTGATTTATCACAACTTTTTTTTGATGGTATAAAAGCAAGGCTTGATAAGCGATAAATACAGCTATCTATACTAAGAGAATTGACATCATTAGTATATTTTTTAACCAAAGAATCCATTTGAGTTGTTATTTCAAAAGGTATCTTGATGCTGTGTGATATGGTTTCCATTTCATCACTATTTTGTAATTCGCGCTGTTCTCGCTTTATCTTGGCTTTAATTATAGGTATTTCAGATGATATTCCATTATCCAAATAAACTTTTAAAGCTTTTTGAAAATTCGCAATGGCAAAAATATGACCTCGTTTAGATACTTCAGCTAACTCAACAAAATAATTCCCGTATTCTTTAGCTAAATCAGTTATATCATTTCCGAGTATACGCGACCATTCAAGTAATTCTACAATATAAGATTCTTTTCTATTAATATCAATTATATCTTTACATACCTTGAGTTCATCTAATAAGTTAGTTATTGAGTCAGAAGTTAATAAATCATTAATATTCTTCTTAAAATTACGTAAACTTTGAGATAAAACAATCAAGAATAGTGAAGGGGCGTTTTCAGCAGTAAATTCATCTTTATTAATTTGACTGCGAATTATTATTTTCTTTAATAAGGATTTAATATTTTCTACAATATCCATAAATTTAAATTTAAGAGATATCTCAATCAATCGTTCTAAAACATCGCGAAAAGAAAAAATATTGTCTATATCGGATACGTCAGACTTTTCATTTAAAAACTTTAATGATTCCTCACATAATTGCTTTGATACTTCATATTTTTTATTTTTATTACCGTACTCTATTAGATAGTTTTGATACCTGTTGCGAAAAACAAATTGAGTTGAAGTATTGAGCCGAGCAATATAAAATTCTATTCGCTCTGGTTCAAATGTTTTTATATCAGGAAAACAATCTCCATTTGCAGATACAAAATAAGGGTATAAAAAACCTTGGGTCTTGACAAGATTAGAATAGTATGGTATACTATAAAATGGGGTCAGGACAATGAAAAACAAGTATATTTACCATTCAAAAATCAGCGAGGCAAAATTTCGTGAAATAGTTAAATTA
>JAISIJ010000030.1 GCA_031262245.1 Oscillospiraceae bacterium
CGGCAAGTAGTTGCATATAAAATTCCGCGGACGGAACTTAAAAAATGTAACGAGATAGAAGACCTCAAACGTTGCGGTGTGTATTGCCTGTTCGGAATATCTAACGAAACAGACGAAAATATTGTATATATCGGACAAGCCGGTGCCCGAAAAAACGGTGAGGGCATACTTTACCGTCTGCAAGAACATAAACGTGATTCCGAAAAGGATTATTGGACGGAAGCAATTGTATTTATCACATCTGATAATTCGTTCGGGCCGACTGAAATCAGTTATCTTGAGAATAAATTCTGCAAACTTGCTACTGAGTCGAAACGATATGTCGTTAAGAACAGAAACGACCCTCCCCTCGGAAACATTACCAAAGAAAAAGAGTGCGAACTTGAAGAGTTTGCCGAAATTTCAAAAATGTTAATGGGAACTCTCGGACATAAGGTTTTTGAACCTCTGGCACCGAAAAAACCAGTTCTTACTGAAACAAACAATGCATTGGGAATTTCCGATTATGTGTTCCATGTCGCTCAATCTGGGTGTAATGCAAATTGTAAAATTACCGCCGAGGGGTGCGTGGTTTTGTCAGGTAGTGCTATCCGAAAAGACGTTGTGAAAAGTTGCCCGGATTACATAAAAAAGTTGCGTGAGAAATATAAAAAGAACATTGATAATAATGATGTTCTTAAAATTGACTTGCTTTTTAATAGTCCCTCTGCTGCCGCCGGATTTGTTATCGGCGGTTCGGCAAACGGAAAAACTGCATTTATAACAGAGGACGGGAAAACACTGAAAGATATTGAAGAAGTTGACAGTTTAAATTCGTAATCAGGTGAATTTATAAAAATTTCAGAGGATTGTTATGATAATAAAGACCGCAGAAAAAGAAGATTTGCAGGAACTGCTTTGCTCCGTGAAATAGAAACTTTTTATTTTACGGAGGCTTATGGTTTGAGTTATTAGCCGCATTTACAGGCTGTTCAACGGTTTGTTTGATGTGATGGGAGCGTTTTGGAGGAGTTATGGAGCATACCTGCGGTTATGTGTAAAATTGGTGATAGAGGCAGGGAGTGGCAAAAATATTCTCAAAAAATATAAAAGGTCATTGATATTTTAATTTGTTTGTGCTATAATGAAACAAGAATCTCAAAGGAGACATCCATTATGAAACGAATTATCACGTGTTTCTTAATTTTTCTATCAATCGGATTAGTATCTTGTGAGAAAATTGACAACGGACCTTTTGACTTTTCGTCAGAATTTGTTACAGCTTGTGATAAAATTGAACTTGATACGTCTCTCATATACAATTGGAAACAAATAGAAGATTGGGCGAATGGTGAACGATTTAGTTTTAAATATGAAAATCATTCATTTATTACATATATTAACAATGATAAATCCGTAAATTCAATTAATTTAGATACTGTTAAAATATACGAACAGGGTTACGAACCTTACAAAGTGAATGATTATCTGGTCGATGTAGATTTTATGGAAACGCTTATACCATATGCCGAAGATAAGGTTAAACCTATTCTGAATTATCCGTCAACAGCCGATTTCGCTTTACTGGATTGGTCGTATGGTCGAGAGGGTAACTTGTATCAATTGCAAAGTTCCGTTACGGCTGAAAATGGATTCGGTGTTGAAGATACAATTTCTTTTGCAGTAATTCTTGAAGTTGATAGTGATGGAAACAAAAAATGCGTTTATTTAGAAATGAACGGCTCGGTAATTGAAGACAATCGCCCTGCTACTACCGAAAGGGTGAAAATTAGCAATGAAACAAAAATCGTTGAAACCGAGAAAGGAGCAATTCGATTAATAGACGGAGAATTAGGTGAATACGGGAAAAATGACGAAATATATCCTGATTTTGTGGATTATTATATACCTGCCGGAAAATATAATACAATATGTAATTCAAAAACAGGCACGATTATGATAATCGATAACGAAACCAACGATGAAGTCGGTCGAGTAACTTTGTCGACAGGAGAAACGGGTTCATTTGAAATTAAACCAAATGAACATATCGAATTGGAGATGTATTCAGACGTAACATTAACCGCTATATCATAAAACACAACCATTAAATTTACACGGTGCATAATTACACGTTCTTTGGAACGAACAGTTGAGGTGAAACGGGAGGACGAAACCGCCAACCAATACCCGAAAGAGGGCGATTGGTGCGAGGTTATGGGCAGGCTTGAAACTTACGAAGAAAACGGCGTTGACTATCTGCGGATTAACCTAACTTCGCTCACCGTCCTCGAAAAACGCGGTGCAGAATATGTGAGGCAGTGATTTGGTAGATGTGATTAATTGTGTTACAAAAAATAAGTTCATTTTTGCACAACTTCCACAAATTTTTCCCAAAATCAAAATTTTCTCTTGACAAATCTGAAAAGAAGTAGTATAATGATGCGTTGTATGGAGATAGATATATTTCCATGTGGTATTTTGAAAATTGAATATACGAAACGTTAGGCACAAAAATTTGTCGTGTTGTGTGCTATGACCCCATTTCGGGCGAGCGTGGGATATTTATCCTCAGACCAAAGGCAGGCAATGATAATGATACTACCTCGAAAGAGCCGAGCGAGAGAAACTCTCTCGGATAGGAGTGTGGCGTTTGAAAAATGACGTCATCAACCTATGTGTGTGCATCGAGAAATTAATGTACAGCCTTATGTTTAACTTCTTAAACTGCAACTTTTTTCTGCTGAAAGCAGTCCTAAAATTCAAAAATTTTTTCACAACTTAATCTGCAAATAGAAATCTAAACGCTTATAAAAAACTGATACCCTAAAAGTAAAATTCGTATTTTTGAAAACTAAAATTAAATATATAAATTAACCCCCACTTGGTGACAAGTGGGGGTTTTTGTGTTGTGTAAGGAGGAAAATCTAATGACCGAAAACAAAAATTATCAGCGTAAACTTCGCAAATTATCGGAGAAAATAGAAAAAGCAAAACAGGCTGAAAAAGCCTTAAAGGAGGAGTTTAAACGGCATAACGAAATTGAAAAATCGGTAAATATGCAGACAGATAAAATTAAAAACTTTATCGTAAAAAATATTGATAATAATTTGACGGCGGAAAATAAAAAACGTTGGGCGGAT
>JAISIJ010000051.1 GCA_031262245.1 Oscillospiraceae bacterium
AAAATACCGCCGCCGGTTATGCTGACTAAAACTTGTAAGGCGGCTGATGCCGCATTTAACACTTCTTGCATTTTACAATACTCCTTTACATTTTAAAAATTGTGAGTTCTTGGTCTTGCAAAAATACAAAACCGTATTTTCTCTTTTTTTGATTTTCTTCGATGTATTCTTTCACCGAGAATATTTTTTTAGGGTCGCCGTCCTTAACTTCCCTGAAATATTTATGCTTTGCAAGGTTATACTTCATAGATAAAAAGGGATTGACACCACGGATTATAATCATTCCGTTTTACATTAGTAAAACGGAATGGCTATCACCGCTGTTTTACAGCGGTGCGACGGCATAGCCGTCGAGCGTAGACATTGAATTCATTTCAATGTCTACAAGATTTATGATAAAAGCACACACTTTCTTCCGTCAAGAGTTGCGAGTTCGTTTGTTGTCATTAACTCTCTGCCTATACGGTTAAAATTCTGGGAATAACTCCCCGAATTTGAGGACTGACTTTTTGATGTATTTTTTACGTCAATTGTTTCTTTGCCCAATTGCTCCGAGAAATACTTTGTTGTTTCGGAATCCGTCCCACCTAAAAACAGTTTAGTATCACAACCGCCGATAATTGAATTTGCCGTGTCCTTATATGCCGCTTTTAACTGTGCTAAATCTTGTAAAATTACAAAAGCGGATATATTTCGAGAACGAATTGTATTGATTTTTTTGTCAAAGTCGGGTATTTTGCCAACGTTGGCAAATTCGTCCAATACGAAACGGACGTGATGTTTTAATGCTCCTCCTTGTTGTAAAGCCCTGTTAGTAGTCTTGTAGACATTGAAATGAATTCAATGTCTACGCTCGACGGCTATGCCGTCGCACCGCCGTTTCACGGCGGCGATAGCCGGACGGCTATCACTCAACAAGTCGAACATTTGCGAGTATAAAATTGCCGCCAAAAAGTTATAAGTTGTGTTCATATCGGGAATAATAACGAAGAGAGCGGTTAATCTGTCCCCGATTTTATCAATTTCAAGTTCGTCATATGATGTCAGCTCACCGATGTCGCCGTCAAACTTTGAAAGTCTTGATAAACAGGAAACGAGGATTGATTTTGCTGTTTTGCCTGCCGCCAATTTGTAGCGTTTGTAGTAATTTACGGCATAGTTCCCGGAGAGTTTTTGCTGTTCAGTCGGTAAATATTCACGATTAAAATATTCGATGTTGTCTGAAAACTCCTTGTCTTCCTCACTCATACAGCCATTTATCCAATGTTCTATACATTCAAACAATTTGTCTGTTCCGCTTTGGAAATTCTCGTCATTTTCTCTTACTTGAATATTTGTAATCATTGATAACAATGTGCGGATATTACGTTCAGCCGGAGGGAAAATCGTAAAAATAAGCATAATCATATATATATACACCATTTTTTCACAATTTTCCCAAAACTGCATATCTCCGCCTGTTGCCTTACCGTCAGCGTTGGTGTTTAAAATAAAAACATCAACAAATTTTGTAACGTCTTCAAATATTTTCTCTTCACGAAAATATGAAAAAGGGTTATAGTGCATTGATTGAGAAAATTCGTCAAGATTCAAAACCTTTATTTTATACGGTATATAACGAGTGCTTTTGACAATAACTTTCTTCACAACACCGTCAACCATTTTATTCACGGTTTTCAAGTCAAGATAAGATGTTTTTTCTCTTATGTAAGTTTTTTGGAGCACTTATTATTAAAATTCGTCGTGCGAAAATTTTTTGTGTAAAAAGGTTGAAAATTTTGTCGATTTGTGATACAATAAATAAAAATATGGGTTGGTGTGTATAGAAATTAGAAAGGAGAAAAACGATGTTCTTTTTCAAAAACAAAATAGTTTCTACTTTTACAGCTGAACTTTTAGTGTTGAGTATCGGTGCCGGCTTGTTTTTTACATATTTTTTTATTTCATTGCTTTTTGCTTTCATACCATCGAGCGTAGCGATAGCAGTTTTATCATCAATAATCATTATCTGCACTATCACCATTTTATTTGATATTTGCAAAAAAAACATAGTAACACCACTATGGTGTTACTGTGCATCATTCTACATTTTGCTTTATCTTTGTGTTGTTCACAATCCTGTATATCTTCCTTGGTATATGAAAGCAATTGTATTTGGTGTTCTTATGTTGTTTTCTTTTCAAGTTATTAAAGGATATTTTATTCATCTTCGTACCAAAACTTTATTCGTTTTTCAGTTTGAATTAATTGATAGAATAAAAATCTACTTAATGACATTTTATATCATATATATCTTCAATATAGTCGGTAATGCTTTTTCTAATCAAAAATGGCATTTGCTATTTTTGCCACTATTTATTCCTATTTTTATTGGTTGGCACAAAATACAGAATTTTGGTTCAAAAAACAAGTGGTTAATACCGTCTGTTTTCTCTATTATCGGATTGTGTGTATACGATTTTATTTCTGAAGGGAATTATTTTCTTCATATTTTTGAGTTGACGATTTTAATACTAATGTTCGTTGTACGTAATATGTGCAATGTAAAACAACTATCCTTGTTGCTTCTGGTTGTACTCACAATTTTTGGATTTAGTATATATTCAAACCTTTTTCTGTTATTACCTGAGTTTTTGAATACCATTGTAAGCATCATAGGTTTGACCGCTAACATCTTCACTATCATTGTATGTTTTATCAAATTTAAACAAGCTACATTAAAAAAGTTTTTTTCAAATATTATAGGAAAGTATCAAAAAAAAGAGGTTGTTTCATCTATTGACAAAGAAATTAAAGACATAATTAATAATGATGATTTACTGACATCCTCTATTATGAGGGCGATAGAATATTGTGAAAAGAGCCAACTCGCCGTCATCAATAAAGAAACAATTGATAAAATCAAAGACCTTAATTCCGAAGAAGAAATAACAATTAATGATGATTTTAATCTGTCAAAAAGTTCAGATTCTTTTATATTAAAAATTTTTAAGTATATTAAATTTCACTGGCCAATAGAACTTTCGATAATCATATGGATTTCATACTTCGCTTTTTTTATGCGTCCTTTTAATTTATTAATTATAAGCTATTTTGAAGATCATGGTAATGTACCAGTTGTATTCAGCACAGTATCTTTTGCAAAAGACTACTCGGAAGAATTAATTCACTCTCTGCAATATAGCGATCCCTTTGAGTACGCAAATTTTCAAGAATATGCAGCGGATAAATTTTCAGAAAAAGCAGATGTTTTTGAATCCGAAGGAGATTTTGAATTGCAGTTACAATCATTAAATGCCTCTTTATTTTATAATAGAAATTATGAGGTTTTATATGATAGATTGTTGTTAAATAACAAACTATATAATTATCAAGAAACCGTAGATGATTATGAAAATTTAATCTCCTTCTATCAAAATGATCCGCAAAACGATTATAGT
>JAISIJ010000110.1 GCA_031262245.1 Oscillospiraceae bacterium
AAATTTTTCGGGAAGTTCTTCACAATTGTTAATAAGAATAAAGGTGAAAAAGACAATAATATCAATTTTAATTTCATTTTATATAAAATCCTAACATATAAATTATAACATAAAATTTCGATAATGTCAAGTAATTTTTTTATCATTATATTCTTGATTAAGTAAAAGAATTTATTTGTTTATTATTTTTTGTTTGCATAAAATATAGGCATAGAAGTCTTTGATGTAATTTGTTCATCTCACCACTCTCCACCTCCCTCTTTTCATATTCCCCGTTCTCTCCGCATATACTGGTAGAGGAAAATTAACCCTGTTGTCAAGTTTGCTTTTTAGAGCAGCAAAAAACAGCTGACAAACGGGAAACTTATACTGGATTTGCTATTGTTATCAAAATCCATTATCTGTTACTCTTTAAATAGATGAGCAAAACAAACATAAAAGTAACAGTTCCTATCGGATTGAAAAAATTCTACCTGAATGGAGAGATATTGCCTTGAAACAGACGCCAAATGACCGTGCAGTCGACTTTGGACATTACATTGTTGCGACAAATGCAACTGTCCGTGCCACTGCCGCAAAATTCGGAATTAGTAAATCTACCGTTCATTTGGTAAGGGTGTATGACACCGCCAGAAATTATAAATTTTGCTAAAAATTTGAAAATGATTTCGATTACTCCACCCAAGAAAAATCGAGTGTCCAAGCGACCTTATGACAAGCACATATATCAGTTAAAAAAATCTTGTAGAATAGACTTTCAAGGAGCTGCTGCGAGATATGCAAAATTATTTTGTCTTTCCATAGTGCAATTGCGGTGTCGGCAATTTGCATATGCTTAATGTTGTTGTTTAATATGTGTAAACAGTGTGTAGAAAATAAACATCTCATATCTAAAAAACGCAAAAAAGCCCATAATTACGGGCTTTTTTCATATTTATTATTCTACCCTACTACCCACAAAAAGCGTTCTATTTTGCGACAACATTATTTTCAATTTGGTATGGAATTTAATTGTATGCCATTGCAACTTCTATGTATGAAAGGTAAAGCGTATTCCTCTGCAACTTCTAATTTAAAAAGACAAAAAATGTTCTTCTGCAATTTTAAAATGTAAGCGGCATAAAGTTTGAATTTGATAACAATAGCAAATCCATTATAAGTTCCCCATTTATCGGCTGTTTTTGCTGCTTTAATTTGTTGCTCAAAAAAGCAATCCAAAAACAAACTTGACAACAGGGTTAATTTTTCTCTACTGATATATAAGGAGATGATGGAGAATATGAAAAAGGGAGTGGGTAGAGGTTAGTTTTTGTAGAGTAAATTAAATGCTGCTCAAACATTAAAAACTCCTTGACAAATAGCAAAAAATATGTTATAATATTGATATTAAGGAATTAAATATATACATAGGATGTTAAAAATGGAAGTATTTGATATTATCGTGGAAATTGCAGTCAAAGGTAAAAATTAATATGAAAAACACAGAATTAAAAAAGATTCAAAAAAACGAAATAACTTTAAAATCAGGTTTGGAATATTCTCGTTATTACATAAATAATGAATATTTAAAAGACATTTCTGTTTTTAATATTGAAAAACCGATTGTTTCGGAGACATTTTATCAAGATTTAGGATTATTTTCGGTTGATAAAATAACCTTAAATACAGAAGAAAATATATTTGAAAAACTTACAAGCGTGTATTCTGCGTTAAATAATACGGGCTTGTCTTTTGTTATCTTAGTGCAAGCGGATAAAAGCGGTGTTAATTTGTACTTGGGTGTTAAAAATAATGCAGAATACAGCACAGCAGTTGCAAAGGATATTCTGAAAAAATCATTCAACGGAAATTTCGGAGGTTGCCATTTAAATCCTCTGAATAATGAAAATCAAAAACAATTATTAAACAACATTGATAAAAACATTCAAAATATTGCTTCTGTTTCGGTTGTGCCGTCGTTAAGAGAAAATAAAAATGAAAATATTGACTTTATTCAGGGAATGGAGAAGTTCATTGATGCCTTAGACGGCGAAGAATATACTGCAATATTTATCGCAGAACCTCTTTCAAAAAATGAAATATCTATGCGTAAACAGGGATTTGAAAATCTTGCAACAACTTTTTCGCATTTGGAAGAAACCACACTTACCTATTCAAAATCAGAAAGCAGAGCAATCTCCGATGGTGTGCAAAGTAATTTTACAGCATCAATTAACGACAGCATTTCAAACGCCAAAGGTGGCAGCGAATCACAAGGAAATTCGATAACATCGACAAAAAGTTCTTCTTATAATTCCGGACATACAGTTTCGCAAGGAACATCCGATTCATATTCAAATAACACATCTTACGGAAGTCCGATGTTCGGAACATCGGGAAGTTCCGAAAGCACAAATTACAACAGCGGCACAAGTAACACAACCGGCAAAAGTTCAACTTATTCGGACGGCAAGACACAATCTTACACTACTTCTGAAAATTGGAGTCAAACCGTTACCGCCGGAACAGGCAACACAAAAGGCGGCGGCAACAACATTAACACAACAGATACACAAAGCGACAGCACCACCATTTCGATTAAACACACCGACAGATATGTGCAAGATATTGTAAAAGAAATCGATTGTCAAATCGAACGTCTTACGGAATGTGAGAGTTTCGGTGCTTGGGAAACTGCTGTTTATTTTATTTCACCTGACCCGGCAACAGCCGTTACTGCTGCTAACATATACAATTCGAGTGTTATAGGAGATAAGACTAACGCAAATTCTTACATAAATTTTTGGGGTTATTCAGAAAATACGGTGTCTGAACAAAATCAAAAAAATTTACTGACATCTTTAAAATCTTTTCAACATCCTATGATTAATTTGCCTAAGAAAGGTGATTTCATTGCACAACAAATATCAACTTCAATAACTTTAACCGGAAGAGAATTGCCTATAATGTTATCCTTGCCGAGAAAATCCGTAAAAGGAGTTGTTGTTGATGAAACTGCCGAATTCGGGAAAAACATTGTATATAATATCGGAAAAGAAAAATCCGAAAAAACAATAGACATAGGCAACATAATAAATTTAAACAATATATCTCAAACTCCTGTTGAAATTCCGGTTAATTCTTTTAATTCGCATTGCTTTGTATGTGGGTCAACAGGTTCGGGTAAGTCTAATACGGTTTATACTTTGTTGGAAAAATTCATAGATAACAATATTAATTTTACCGTAATAGAACCGGTAAAAGGAGAATATAAAGAACAATTTTCCGAACTTGACAATGTAAATATTTTTTGGACTATATCTGAAAAATATAAACTTTTAAGAATTAATCCTTTTAGTTTTCCGCCTGCAATTCACGTTTTAGAACACATAGACAGATTAATTAACGTCTTTTCTGCTTGTTGGGCATTATATTCTACTCAACCTTTTTTATTGAAATCTGCAATTGAAAAAAGCTATATTTCTTGCGGTTGGGATTTAATTTCAAATAAACATTTTAATGTTTCAAAATTTGAATATCCTAATTTTACAATTCTTGAAAAAAATATAGAAGAAGTTATTAATTCTACCCGATATAAAGCAGAATCAAAAGAAGAATTTAAAGGTGCTTTGCTTACAAGAATTTCCACACTTACCAACGGAATAAACGGTTTAGTGCTTAACTCCGGTTTGGAAATTGACGACGATATACTTTTTGACAGCAGAACTATTATTGATTTAAGCAGAATAGGTTCTGACGAAACTCGAGCATTGCTAATGGGAATATTAGTGATGAAATTAAACGAACACCGCATTAACCAAAAACAAAACAATGAAATCAAGTCCAATTCTGACCTGATTCATATTACGATTTTAGAAGAAGCTCATAATTTACTGAAAAAAACTTCGACGCTACAAAATACGGAAAATTCAAATGTTGTCGGCAAAGCTGTTGAAATGCTTACAAATTCTATTGCCGAGATGAGAACATACGGCGAAGGGTTTATAATTGTTGACCAATCGCCTACATCGGTTGATATAGCGGCAATTAAAAATACGAATACTAAAATTATTATGAATTTACCACTTGAAGAAGATTATCTGCTCGCCGGCAAATCTATCTCACTTGACGAAAAACAAATATTAGAAATTCCCAAGTTGTCTGTGGGTCAAGCTATAATAAAGAACAGCAACTGGGTTACGGCAGTAAAAACTCAAATTAACAAAACGAGTGATAATTATATTAATAAAAATAACGCCACTACCGAATCCGATTTAAAATCGGTATTAATGCCTTTTATAAATGAAGTGCTCAGACAAATAAATTCTAAAAAAGAATCTCCCGAATTATTTCAATATAATGATATTTTTATTGAGCGAATTTTTAAATCTAAAAATGTTGCTTATTCGGAAAAAGATATTTTAATGTCATATTATAAACAAGCAAAAGAAGCAGTAGCAAAAGGAAATTTCGGCAAAGATGCAGAAGCGGAATTTGTGATAAACGTAGTAGGATGTTACGGATTATCTTTAATTTTCGATATTTCAACAGGACGAGAAAAATGGAACAGAAAAATATATAATGCTCTTGACGAATATGTTACTACTGATGACATTAAAGAAAAACATTTTATTGCAACAAGTTTAATACGAGTTGCCGGATATATAAACAAGCAAGAAAATTATGTTGAATATCTGAAAAAATCACAACAAAAGTAGGTGAAAAATATTAAAACCGTTGAAATAATTTACGATGTATTTGCTGAAAAATCCGTCATAACAATTGACCGTATGCCACTGCAAAAATTCTCTAAGATTTTGAAATATCAGAATCTGCCTTTTCCGGAATGGTTCCCGAATATTTTTGATGCTATAAGAGAAGAAATAAATGAAGAATATGAAATAAATTTTTCCTGTTTTGAATATGAACAGGAAGTGTTTTCTTTTTATGCTAATCAAAAGAACATTCCCGTAAAACTGAAATCTTATGAATTAGACGACAGTATTATTTTGAGATTAAAAAAGTTTAATATACTTTGTATGGGAGGTTTATCAATCGATAGAATACCGGATATTTCTATACCAATTTTTACCGATAAATTTTCTGATTTGTTGTATGATATAAAATTGCCTAAATTGTCTTTTTGTAAAATATCTTTTGACATAAAACCTATGTCCGAATTAAGTAAATTTAAACAATTTAAAATAATCATAACGGATGAAAATTCAGTTTATGACAATTCAGTTGTCATAAACATAGGCAAAAACTTAGGCTTTCAAGGCAACAATCGATATTGTTGTGATAAAGACAATTTTAATAATCTAATTTTAAAAATATTAAACGGTCGATTTTTTACAGATATTTTTAAAAATTTAATTCAAGAAAATTTTAAAAACAATTTATATTATAATTCATTTATACCGTTATTTAAAATATCACCGATTATCAATATAGATATTCCTAAAAATATAGGTATGAATGAAAAGAAATCTTTAACTGTTACAACAATACCCGATAATTCAAAAAAACCTGAACTACTTTTAAATATTTCACCTGATAATATACTGACTTGGGAAAACGAAAAATTAATCGGACTCAATGCCGGTGAATGTTTCGTTGAAGTTTATAACAAAGAAAATAATCAATTATCGGCAAAAGAAAAAGTGCGTGTCTATGAAAGAAATCCGGTTAGAAAAATATCATTTAAACAGAAAGAAATTACTATTTCACAAGATGTTTTTGTGCAACTTGAAATAAACTT
>JAISIJ010000152.1 GCA_031262245.1 Oscillospiraceae bacterium
ATTGCAACAGCTATGGGTGATTATAAAATCGGTGACAAAATAGAAATTGACAATCAAGAATATATAATTTGCGGATTTGTAAATGACTTCGGTCGTTTCTGGCCTAAAGGCGAAAAACATAGTAAAGAGAAAATTTCACCTGTAAACGCTTTTATATCGGAGAGCAAAGCAAATGAGCTTTTTAGTGTTGATTTCGGTGTTTTAGAGCAGATTGTGATTAAATCTCAACCGCACGTCCTTAATGGCATAAAAGATACCGAAAGATTATTTTCCAACAACAAATCAAGCACGGATACTGTATATAAAATACCGAATAGTTTCAGGGTACTTATGTACATAGTATCGATTTTAATTATCATTACTATATTGATGTTGGGTAAAAACAAACTAACTTACAGACTTAAAAATTATTATCTTTTAGGTATTGAAAAATCGGACATTAAATTTATATTGCTTTTTGAGATGATATTCATAACATTTACGAGTGTTGTATTAGGTGCAATTTTGAGTTTTGTTGCAACATATATCTGTCTTTCACTTGTTTTAACTGAAATCAGTATTATTTCAATATTCAAATTCAGTCTGTCAAAAAATTTAATTCTTATTCTGTCAATGTGTGTAGGTTTTACAATTATATTCGTCGTATTCTCAAATTCTGTTGTAAAAAAATTAACATTAGACTCTGATAATAATATAAAAACCTACAAAGTTACAAATAAGAGGATAAGCCTTTTTAGATTTGATTTAATAAAAAATTTAAAAATTCTTGCCGCAATTACAGTGCTTATCTCTTTGTCTTGTTCTTTTATTATCTATGGTGTAACTTATAAAAATTATTTTAGTGAAGAAATTGAATCTAAACCGGGTTTTGTAGAAAACGATTATGATTTTCAGTTTGTTTCAACAGTCCCTCCTCCTGTACCAATAGGAACAGACCCGGAAACAGGTGAGCAGTTAGTTCCTATCTTTTTTACTGATAATTATGACAAACTCGGAGCGGGAGAAGATTTTTTAAATTATATTAATTCTGTTGACGGTATTACAAAAGTAATTTCATATCGCGAAAATCATAATATGAATATTCTCGCTAAATCTGATAAAATTGATGACTACTTTGATGGTATAGATACTGTAATGGATGGAAGTTACAATATGCAACAAACATTGAATATAAATGATTTGGATAAATATATGAAATCATTCGGATATGAAGATGACGATTTAATTTTAAGTAGCGAAATTATCGGATATATGCCTGAACAAATAGAATATTTAAAGAAATTTATAGTTGACGGTGAAATAAATATTGATAAGCTAATTTCTGGTGAGGAAATAATTTTACGTGTTCCTGCGTATAAATTTGTTCAAACTGATTTCGGTTCAATGGTATTGACAGGAGTAAGTCCTGCTGACTATACCGATACGGAAGCTGAAAATCTTTCAATGTACAAGGTCGGAGATGAAATTACACTTTCGGGAATATTGACAGAGGAATTTATTAACGGGGCAGTTATTGACAAAGATTTATCTTCTTTTTATCGCCGTGATGTAAAAGTAAAAATCGGTGCAATTATCCGTAATTTTGATGATGTTTTATATACAAGTAAAATCGGTGCGGCTGCTGTTTCCGTCATAACTGTAAATGATGCATTAGATAAATTAAATATACCTGCACTTTACAGCGTAATGAATATCTATACAGATATTGAAGCAGATAATGCTATTATTGCGGATGAATTAGAAATTGAAGGGCTTTCACTTCCATATATGACTTTTGAAAATTGGTCAAGTGATGTAAGAAATTATAAAATATACAATTTGCTTGTTGCAATATTTGCAATTACTCTTGTAGTTATACTTGCAGTTGTCGCATTTATATTGTTTTTGAGCCAATTTTATATAAAAACTAACCTTAGTTTGCCTGTATATTCACTGTACAGAATAAACGGACTTAGTTTCAATTCATTACTGATTTCGTGCTTTGCACAAGTGATTATTACCTATTTTATAGGTGTAATTTGTTCCGTACCGATAACAATATATTTATTAAAAAAATCAATGAAAATATTAAATTTACAATATTATTTATCTGTCAAAACATACATTTTGATTGCTTTATTTGTATTTTTAATTCTTATAATATCATTAATACCAAGTATAATTTTACTCGGCAAGCGAAAAAACAATATTCTTATGGATAATGTTTAAAATAAAAACAGATTAAATATTAAATTAAACAGAACCTATACGTCAAAAAAACTTTTAAAATAACGCATAATTCACTCGACTTAACCGCACAGAGCCTGTGTCCCCGACTAAGTATATGAAAGCCAAAATAAAAAGTGCTTTTCGATAAATCAAACTATTTTGCGAAAAGCCCTTTGACAGGTTCTGTCATAGGGCTTTTTTTATACCCAAAATTAAGTCCGATGAGGTTTGCAGTTATGATACTATGACTTGAAACACGGAAATTTAAGCAGAGAAATTTCGCTTGAGATTTTTTTAAGATACCCCCCACATTTATTTTCCAAAATGAATACGATAATCCCGAAAAAATATACCTTAAAAAAGAGCGAATTGCGGAGTTGTATCGCTGTATATCACTATTAAAGCAGGAGGAAAAACTCCTGCTTTTTGCGTTGTTCTGGGACGAACTTACCGAGTCGGAATATGCGGAAATAATCGAAAAACACCAGTCAACGGTGAACCGAATGAAGAAGAAAATTCTTGATAAACTTCGTGAAAGTTTTGATTGGTAATCGCATAATTTTTCTGATTTAACCGCAAAGAATGTGAGGGGAAAATAAAATATATTTTTATTTTTTCTCTTATTTTCGCAACCTTATAACAACAAAAAAATAAAATTCCTAAGCCTTTTCCCTATTGGGGAAAAGGCTGAAAGGGGGTACTTATGAGCATAGAATTTGAAAATTTAGTTGACATTACAAGTATTGAGGTGAATCCCGAATTGTCAAAAAATGAGCGTATCAAGGCGTTTGTTGAACAGATTAAAAATCTGTATTTGTTCAAATGCGGAAGTTTTGTTGTATCGGCAAAATTTGCTGACAACGGTATAACTTTGGAAAATTGTTTGCAAAGAATTTTTGCGTAATGAGTCACTGGATTTTTTGTTTTGGAAGCGGTAAAATTAATATGAAAAGAAATCTTAAAACCAGAATTCGTGATTTTAAAAGTAACAAATCAAGGAGTTTTGCAAATGAAAGAAATTAAATACAGGGCGATAAAATACATTCGCCTTTCAAATTGCTTTATTGCATATTTCAGCAACTTTATCTTTTATCCATTGCGGTGCTTCCGGCACATCATTATAGCGACCGAATTCTTTAAAAAGCCAACGCATACCCTCGTTTCTCGCTTGAACAGCCTCTACAAATAAATGATAAGCCCCGAGATGAATACTTTTTTCGAAGTGTTTTATTACAGCGTTCCAAGTTTTTCTGTTTTTGTTCCATATTACCCCAGTAACACCTGATGTATTATTTGATTGCAAAGGCTGATTGCATTGGTTTTCACGATGAGAACAAATATGAAGATTACTTTTACAATTATTCAAAGTGTTAAGGTCACGATGGTCAATCTCGTAACCTTTCGGTACAGACATAATTAAATGGTGTAACATCTTACCGCTCGGGTCGGTTATAAACGTTGCTCCCGTATTTGTATTTACACAAGCCGCCCAACGTTTGTTGGAAACTATATCATAATCTTCAACATCAA